>JAFEBR010000888.1 GCA_018242565.1 Planctomycetota bacterium
AACTTGGGCGGATCATTGGAACTGATTCACAATGCCATTGATGTGGTCGAGCTGGCCGTTGAGAAGGGCGCCAGCCTCGTTTTGATGCCCGTCTCGGCCCGGAAACAGTTGGTGGACCTGAGCGACGACATGGCCACTAAAGTCAACGTGCTGTTCTACGGCGACGTACGGGAAGCGTTTGTGAAGGCGATTGCGGACTGAGCGGCGTTCGAGTCGCGATTGCCGGTGCATCGGCTGGAAATCCCAAACTGTACGGCGAACGGAGGGACTGATGGCTGCGTTCGAAAACACTGATCGGCGCGCATTTGCGGCACTGATCAGCTACTCTTCAGTCGGCATCGATGAGTATCGCCTTCTGGTCTTGGAACATTCCGCAGAGTCGTTTGTTCAACAGGTCGCCGACAGTCTTGCCACTTCTCTGCGGATCCTCGTCGAACATCACGCCGAGTTTGTGAACCTGGCTGAGCTGGAACTGCTGCACGAGTATTTCGGCACCGGGGATTACCCCGCGGACGGCTGGAGTTGGTTGGACGTGGAAAAATACGTCCTGGCGTTCCTGCCGCGCATTGCGCTGCAGGAATTGGCCGATACCCCCTGCACGTCGGTCCGAGAGATGTCGTGGTATTCGGCGCTGAGCCAATTTCAGGACAACGCCTTTCCGGACCAAGATGGCGCCTGGATCGACATCGACGGTCCCCTGGAAACATTTCTTCCCCAATTTCTCGAATTAGAATTGCGGGAAACCTACGACATCAGCCAACTCTCGGAGGCCCGCGCCGCCGAGATCGGCCGACTCGCAATGTTGTCACGCCTCTCCTGGTCGGGAGAAGTGCCGAATGGGCAATGGGCCGCACTGACGGATTTGTTCCAAAAGTTCAATCAGCGGAATTAGCAGATGCACACCATCGACGGACGTGAAATATGATCGGGCGGAGGTCTGGAGCCTCTGCCAGCGGAAGAGGAAGGTTTCCTGCGGCGAGTGCGTGTTACACTCGCTTCGTCAGCGATTCGGATGGAATAGGGTAATGCCCACATGCGTGATGCGCGGCATGCCATCGCGGCCGAAGGGTGCCAAGAGGATGCCTCTCGTGCTATCCGGACCCGTTGTTACGCCACCCACCAGCGACCTCATAACGGATATGTTCCATGCCTCGTGATTTCATTGACGAAGATCGAATTCGGCATTTGTTGAAGCTGGTGCCGGATTTGGTCCGACAACAGCAACAGGCAAGTTGTCGAGACGTCATTGATTGCCTGAAGAAGTTTCCGAAAGAAGCGACTTTGAGCTCCGACGATTCCGGCTTCGCGGGATTTTGGGAAGAGTTCAAATATCAGGTGCAACGGCAGGAATCTCTCTCGTGGAATGTCTATGAATCGGCTGTCCGTTCACTCTGCCGAGCGGTGGTTGAAAGTTTGCCACAGTGCACACAGGGGCTTTTGTGGATTTGGACGGACGAATATATCGAGGCAATTGACTGCGAAACGGAATCCAGTGCCGAAATTCCCTGGGGTGATCTGGTCATTGATGCGTTGGAAAATGAATTGTGGAAAGAAGTCTGTGCCGTCGCCGCTGTCGAGGAATTGAGGTACGACCCAGACGACGCCCGCGCCCAGCAGCGATTTGAAGAAGATTTGGGCCAATAGGATTAAGCAGCGGGCACACGCGGCACCCTGCAGACAAACGAGAATTCACAACAGATTCACAGCTTCGAGCTCCACATTGGTATCGACTACAGCGGCGCGCTGACCGCCACATCGCGGCTACCCGGCCTGCAGGTCTACGCGGCCACGGCGGGCCATCCCGAACGCGTCTCCACTCCCGCCGCCGCCAGTACCAAAATCAAAAACTGGACTCGGCAGGAGATCGCCCACTGGCTGATCGCCCAGGCCCGTTCGGGCCCCCGCTTCATCGCCGGCATCGACCACGGGTTCTCGTTCCCCCTCAGCTATTTCCAACGCTACCGGCTCGCCTCCTGGCCGGAATTCCTCGCCGACTTCATCCAGCATTGGCCCACCCACGGGCCTCACTCCTCCGTCGATTCCATTCGCCGTCGCGATGACCGCCCCCCCGATCGCAAGGGCGAAAGCACCGAACTCCGTCTGGCCGAGAAGTGGACCAGCTCGGCCAAAAGCGTGTTCTGGTTCGACGTGCAGGGGAGCGTGGCCAAGTCGACCCATGCCGGACTGCCGTGGCTGTGGTCCATCCGTCAGGAAGTCGGCGAGCGGGTTCACTTTTGGCCGTTCGATGGCTGGCAGGTGCCCGACCACAAAAGCGTGATCGCCGAGGTGTATCCCTCGATCTTCCGCCACCGGTATCCCCACGAAGACCCCACCTCTCCCCACGGAAAGCGCACCGCCGACGAGCACGATGCCTACGCCACCGCCCGCTGGCTCGCCGAAATGGATGCCCGGGGATTCCTCGAACGGTACTTCAATCCCCCGCTGACCGACGCCGAGCGCCGAGTCGCCGACCTCGAAGGCTGGATTCTGGGGATCATGTAAGCGTGTGGATGCCGTCGCGGTTCGCGGGCCGCCCGGCTCGTGGCTGGCTGGGTGCGCGGCGGGGGATTTTCTGAAATTCCGCGCGAACAGGCGCGGGGATTCAAGAACCGGGGCCAGGCGACGAATGACTCTAAGGCCCGCATGCGGATCGCGGCGGGTGTCGCCGTGTGGTGCGGCGGTCGGTGTTTCCAGATGGCCGCGACGCGTGGATCTGGAAGTTGGCGGTCCGGTGGGGTGTGGGTTACGGCGGCGGAATGTACCGTGCCGCCGTCAGAAAGGAGCAGGGGGGATGTCAGCGAACAGACAAGTAGTGGTCGGTACCGCGGTGGCGGAGTCGTCGTACCTGGGCAAGGTTCTGAAGCACGCCCGGCGGGCAGGACGTGAAGTGGTCCGCCGAGTGCTGGTGCTGTACTACGCCTTCAACGATCCGGATGTCCCCGCGTGGGCGAAAGGGACGATCGCCGCGGCGATGGGGTATTTCCTCTTCCCACTGGATGCCATTCCGGACTTTGCTCCGTTCGTGGGGTACGCCGACGACCTGGGGGCGATCATGCTGGCTCTGGCCGCCGTGGCGTCGTGCATCAAACCCGAACACCGGGCCCAGGCCCAGGCGAAGACGGATGCCTGGTTCGGAGCCGACGGCGTGGCGGGGCGTGTGTAAGACGTCCGTGCTGTTTCTTTTGGTGTCTGTTTAATAAATAGGTGTTGACAAAATGAGTTGTCGAATGGTACGATGCGGGAAGAGGCCGGAGGTTGGTGACCTGAGGATGGAGCCACGGCGGACGGGGTTCGTCGTGGGGTGGGGGAGGTCTTACGTCGCACGGCAGATGCCCTCGGCGAAGTCGACGGATTTTTGGTCGACGGCGAGTTTCGCGAAAGCGAACGCCATGAAACGGCCCGTGGTTCACAGAGGAGAAAGTGGAGAGTAGACCGAGGAGAGGGGGAGAAATCAGAGAGCGAAAACTGCTTTTTCTACTCTCTACTTTCTCCCCTCTCCTCTCTATTCGCGTAGCGAATCGTCAGGACTTACGGTTATCGACGCCGGTGATCAGGCCCGAGAGCATGCGGGCGATTTCTTCGAGGCGGGATTTGAGTTGGGTGTGGGCTTCTGGCGTCAGCAATTTTCGCCGGTGTGCCAGTTCCAGCAGGGGAACGCATTCCTGGACGGAGCCGCGGGCAATGCCAAAGAAGTTTTTACGGTCGGGGGCCGTGAATCGGCCGTTGCCTTCGGCGATATTCGCGGCGATCGACAGTGCGGCCCGGTTGAGTTGGTCGACGAGAAAGCCGTAGCCACGAGGAAACTGCTCTGTCGTTTCACAAACCTGATCGGCGAAATCGACGGATTTCTGGTAGACGACGAGCTTTTCGAAAGCGAACGCCATGAACCGGCCCGTGGTTCAGAGAGGAGAAAGTGGAGAGTAGACCGAGGAGAGGGGGAGAAATCAGAGAGCGAAAACTGCTTTTTCTACTCTCTACTTTCTCCCCTCTCCTCTCTATTCGCGTAGCGAATCGGGGCGACAGGATTTGAACCTGCGACCTCCTGGTCCCGAACCAGGCGCTCTAGCCAAGCTGAGCCACGCCCCGGAGTGCTGCTGGATACGACAGTGGTCGTCCCCGGCAGGTTCGGTATCATAGCAATCTGCCGAATTCGGTCAACGCAGAGAAACACGGGAAATCACGGGGTGCCAAGATGTTCGGGAATTTTTTTGGAATCGGAATGTCTCTCGCCAGCGGTTGCCGCAGTCACGGCGCGGGCCGGCTTCGGCTGGGGCTTGTTACCTGTCTGGTCGCGGGAGTTTTCGCGGCCGGCGGTCTGACTGTCCGGGGCGAACCGGGCCAGGCGAAGTTTAATAAGGTCCTCAAGCCGGGCGATCTGGCTCCCGAATTCCGGGATCTGCCCGGTGTGGATGGAAAATCGCATGGCCTCGACGAATACCGCGAGAAGCGGGTGCTGGTCGTGGTCTTCACCTGCAATCATTGCCCCGTCGCCAAGGAGTACGCCGGTCGGCTGGCCGAGTTCGTTGAGAAATATCGGGACCAGGTACAGGTCGTCGCGATCAGCGTCAGCCCGAGTGCGGCGGACAAGCTCGACAAAATGCAGGCCCTGCACGCGGAGAAGCCCTTTCCGTATCCGTATCTCTATGACGAGTCACAAAAAAGCGGCAGCGCCTACGGAGCCGCGGCGACCCCGCATGTGTTCGTCCTCGATGCCCAGCGGCGGATCGCCTACATGGGGGCCTTCGACGACAATTACAACGACGTGCAGCAGGTCAGTAAACGGTACGTCGTCGACGCCGTCGAAGCCCTGCTGGCCGGCAAAGAACCCCCCGTCAAAGAGTCGCTGCCCGTCGGTTGCCCGATTCGATACAAGACGCCGGCGAAGTGAGAGCGGGGAGGGGTGAAGGCGGAAGGGTGAAATCACGGAGTGTGGACTTGGGTCTGCTAACCGATTTTGAGTTGTGGCTGTTGGCTGCTGAAGTCCGGTTGTGTGCCGTCGGGGAAATCTCTGAAAACAGAATTCTTTGAGAAAACGTGGCGTTTTTGAGGTGTCTGCCGAATGCGGGAAGAGTCTCAACCGGGCCCGGCAACGGCGTGTAGACGGAGCCTTGTTCGCGAGAACGGGGTATCGCGCGCTAAGGTACGCGTTACAGACGTGGACGTGGCGGGCGAGGAAATCGCCAAGTGCGGACTTGAGTCCGCATGTGCTTCATATGTCGTGGCCAGCGGCTCGCTAAACCGATCAGGGAGCACCGGAAAAAAATTCGAAATCTGAAATCTTCGGGAAAACACGGGGTTTTTAGAGAGGATGGTCGCGCGGACCAGAGAGCCAATCGGCTGAGTGGGAGCGAAGGGAGAAGGGAAAACGCACTCGCGGCCTCAAGCTCGGGGTACGCACGTGGCGCAAAGTGCTTTTATTTACGTGGCCGGCGGTTGCGCAAGAGCGGTCGGAGTTCCGCCACGAAAATCTTCAAAAGCAGAATTCTTTGAGAGAACGTGGCGTTTTTGAGGTGACTGCCGAATCCGGACAGAGTTTCCACCGGGGCCGGCACGGACTTGTAGGCGGCGTCTGGTTCGCGCGAACGGGGTATCGCGGACTGAAGTCTGCGTTACAGACGTGGGCGTATCGGGGGCGGGAATCAAGTAGTGCGGACTTGAGTCCGCATGCCCGTTTTGAATGGTGGGCCCCGGCTGCTGGGACCGTCCTGGTTGCTACCGAAAAAAAATGCAAATGTGAAATCTTGGGGAAAACACAGAGTTTTTGACCGGCTGGCCACGCGGCAGGGAGCCGCGGCCGGCTGAAGTGAGGGCGAGGAGGGACGCGTATAAGCACTCGCGGACTAAAGTCCGCGGTACGAATCTGTTCGTAATGCGGTCTATTGTCTGCACGTGCTTTTATTTACGTGGCTGGCGGTCGCGTAAGGGCGGTCTGAGTGCCGCTGGAAAATCTTCAAAAACAGAATTCTTTGAGAAAACGTGGCGTTTCTGAGGTGTCAGCCGAATCCGGGCAGAGTCTCGACCGGGGCCGGCAAGGACTTGGAGGCGGCGTCTGGTTCGCGGGAACGGGGTATCGCGGATTCAAGTCCGCGGAACGGAAGTGGGCGTGCTGGGGGCGGAAATCGGATGGTGCGGACTTGAGTCCGCATGCCCGTTTTGAATCGTGGGCCCCGGCTGCTGGGGCCGTCCTGGTTGCTACCGAAAAAAATGCAAATGTGAAATCTTCGAGAAAACACGGGGTTTTTGAGAGAGCTGGCCACGGAACAGGAAGCGTCGGCCGGCCGAGGTGAGGGCGACGGTGGAAGAGAGAAAGCACTCGCGGACTCAAGCCTGCGGTGCGGACGTGGGCTTGCCGGGGGCGGAAATCGCGTAGTGCGGACTTGAGTCCGCATGGAAGCCGAAATGGTGGATTCGGTGACCGGTGGAACCGCCCCGGCTGCCACCAAGAATTTTGCAAATGTGAAATCTTCGGAAAAACACGGGACTTTTAGCAAGGCTGGCCACGCATACGAGATGGTCCGGCCAGCCGCGATGAGAGGGAAGGGCAATGGGAAAATGCGAAAAACAAAAGTCGTGCGGCGCAAGGGGGCCGGCCCGCGGTCCGAAACGGGTGACGCATGAAGTGCAACGCGGACTATAGCCCGCGCTCCGGTCTGACCGGGGCTCGGCTGGGGATCCGCTCACCCGACCCGATTCGGCGAAAGTCGGGGCTGGACCCCAACTGGTGGGGGCGCGCCCAATCTGACAGGTGGGGGCAGGTTTCGGCGGGGCTGGCTGTCAGTTTGGCAGCGCCGACCGGGCCTGCGGGCCACGGACCTTGGCCGCCAAACGTCGTAAATCGTTGTGGAAATGCCATTTATCGAGGTTTCGTCATATTGGCACGGAGATTGCCTACTGCGGGATCGCGTAGAGTCGTATTTGAGTGCCATCGCACCTGGCTGATGCTGTTGTTGATTCATCCTGGCTGCATTTCAAGCTGCAATTGAGGAGACGCTGTGGCAAAATTGATGAGTTTTGACGAGGAAGCCCGTAAAAGTCTGTTGGCCGGCTGCGGCAAACTGGCCCGGGCTGTAGGAAGTACGCTGGGGCCTCGGGGCCGCAACGCCGTGCTCGACAAAGGTTGGGGCGCGCCGAAGGTCACCAAAGACGGTGTGACTGTTGCCGAAGACATCGATCTCGAAAATGCCTTCGAGAACATGGGCGCCCAGTTGGTAAAGGAAGCCGCCTCGAAGACGAGTGACGTCGCCGGCGACGGGACGACCACCGCCACCGTGCTCGCGGAAGCGATCTTCAAGGAAGGTCTGAAATTCATCGCCTCGGGCGCTGACCCCATGTCGCTTTCGCGCGGCATCAACAAGGCGGTCGCCGCCGTGGCCGAAGAGCTCAAGAAGCTGGCCCAGCCCGTCGACGCCAAGAGCAAGAAGTCGACCCAGATGGTGGCGACCATCGCCGGCAACAACGATCCCGAAATCGGCCGCATTCTGGCCGAAGCCCTGATCGAAGTCGGCAAAGACGGCGTGATCACCGTTGAAGAAGGCCGGCAGGTCAACACGACGGTTGAGCATGTCGAAGGCATGCAGTTCGACCGTGGCTACCTGTCGCCGCACTTCGTCACTGATCAGGATTCGCAGGAATGCGTCCTCGATAACTGCCGCATCCTGATTTACGAAGAAAAAATCTCGAGCGCCAAGTCGCTCGTGCCGCTGCTCGAAAAGGTCTCGAAGGCCCGCGTGCAGTTGCTGATCATCGCCGAAGACATCGAAGGTGAAGCCCTGGCGACCCTCGTGGTCAACAAGATGCGCGGCATTCTGAATGTCGCTGCGGTCAAGGCTCCTGGCTACGGCGACCGCCGCAAGGCCATGCTGGGCGACATCGCCGTGTTGACCGGCGGCAAGGCGATCTTCAAGGACCTGGGGATCAAGCTGGAAAACGTCCAGTTGTCTGACCTGGGTGTCGCGAAGAAAGTGCACATCGACGCCGAAAACACGACGGTGGTGCAAGGTGCCGGCTCGAAGTCGGAAATCGAAGGCCGTGCCGAGCAGATCCGTCGCGAAATCGGTGAAACCGACAGCGAATACGATCGTGAAAAGCTGCAGGAACGCCTGGCGAAACTGGCCGGCGGTGTGGCCCAGATCAACGTCGGTGCCGCCACTGAAACCGCGATGAAGGAACGCAAGGACCTGATCGAAGACGCTCTCGCGGCGACCCGCGCGGCGATCGAAGAAGGGGTGGTTCCGGGCGGTGGCGTGGCTCTGATCCGCTGTGCCGACGCGATCGGCAAGCTGCAGTTGGCGGGCGACGAAGGTCTCGGTGCGAAGATCATTCACAACGTGCTCGATATGCCACTGCGACTGATCGCCTCGAACGCCGGCCTCGATGGTTCGGTTGTCGCGAACAATGTTCGCAAGCTGAAGGCCAAGACTCATGGTTACGACGCGTTGAACGACCGCTATGGCGACATGTTCGATTTCGGCGTTGTCGATCCGGCCAAGGTGACCCGCTCGGCTCTGGCTAACGCCGCCAGCGTGGCCTGCCTGCTGCTGACCACCGAGTCGATCATCGTCGATGAGCCGAAGAAGGCCTCGGACGATCATCACCATGACGACCACCACGACATGGGTGGCATGGGCGGAATGGGTGGCATGGGTATGGGCGGCATGGGAGGAATGGGCGGCATGCCCGGCATGATGTAATGCCGGCCTGACGCACCAGTTCGTCTGACGCGGCTGTGGATGGTCGCGAGCAATCAATCCAAAGTTCATCAAAATTTTGAATACGGGAGCTAAGCACTATGAGTTTGAAGCCTCTGGACGACCGAGTGGTTGTGGAACCTGTCGATGCGGAATCGGTGACGGCGGGCGGCATCGTCCTGCCGGACAGCGCCAAGGAAAAGCCGCAGCGCGGTAAGGTGATCGCGGTCGGTCCGGGCCGGTTGCTCGAATCGGGCAGCCGTTGCGAGATGAGCGTCACCATCGGTGACTCGGTGCTGTTCAGCAAGTACGGCGGAACGGACATCGAAGTTGACGGCAAAGACGTCAAGATTCTTCGCGAGAGCGACATCCTGGCGAAGCTGGCCTAATCGAAGCGACGAGCTGAATTTCTGCTGTCGAAACTGCCGGCGGCAAGTGCATACCAAGAGATTTTTCCATTAGGAGTACGCAAGCGTGGCAAAGCAACTGTTATTTGATGATCGCGCGCGGCTGAAGCTGCAGCGTGGGGTCAATACGCTGGCCGATGCCGTCGCTGTGACGCTGGGGCCCACCGGGCGAAACGTCATCATCGACAAGAGCTTCGGCAATCCGCTGGTGACGAAGGACGGCGTCACGGTTAGTAAGGAAGTTGAACTCGAAGACCCGTTCGAGCACATGGGCGCCAAGCTCGTGAACGAAGTGGCGACCAAGACCAGCGATGTGGCTGGCGACGGTACCACGACGGCCACGGTGCTGGCCAAGGCGATCTACTCGGAAGGTCTCCGCAGCAT
>JAFEBR010000088.1 GCA_018242565.1 Planctomycetota bacterium
AAGGCGACGCCGAATTTCCTTCGGTACCACGTGAGTTCTTATTGCCCTTCCCCATCTCCTGCTGCCACAGGATTTCTCCTTTTGTGTTGGCGCAGATCAACAATAGGGCATCGTCGTCAGCGGCCGGCGAGGTCAGAAAGATGTGGTCGTCCCAGACGACTGGCGTCGCGCCCGCCCGTTTGGGTAACGGGAGACGCCACAGCAGGTTTTCCGTTTTGCTGAATTGGACTGGAACTTTCGTCTCCCGACAAATGCCATCGTGCCGGGGGCCACGCCACTGTGGCCAGTTTTCGGCGTGTGCGGCTGCACACAACCCACCCAGAATCCATGCCCCGATCAGTGCCCGACGAAAACCCATATCCATGCTGTTCATCCTCGACAGAAACTGCGCTGCCCAGACGGCGCAAACCGGTTTTAGCGCCTCGTGTTTCAGGAGTTTGGCGAGCCGTTTCGAGATCGTCAAGCCGCGCCCAACCGCCGTTCCGCGGCGGGACGTGTCCTCATCTACCTGCGCCTGACCACAGCGGTCGCAGGCAGGAATTTGATCGTGGTTTGCTCCGCAGGGCAGTCTTGCGGCTTCGCGGCGTGTACGACTTCCTGATAAGCTGCTCCGCACACGGTGAACTTCTACCGGCGGACGATTTGACAGGACGGATTCCATGCGCATGTTTCTCTGCGGCGAGTGGCGCGAGGGCGCCGCGACCATTCCGGTAACCAATCCTTACAACGGCGCTGTGATCGATACAGTCCCCCTCGGGACCGCCGCCGATGTCGACCGGGCCCTGGCCACTCTGGTTTCTGGTGCGGCCCGCATGCGCCGCATGTCGGCCTATGAGCGCAGCCAGATTCTGCGCAAAGCCGCGAAACTGATGCTCGAGCGCG
Source organism: Planctomycetota bacterium (assembly GCA_018242565.1). Classification (GTDB taxonomy): domain Bacteria; phylum Planctomycetota; class Planctomycetia; order Planctomycetales; family Planctomycetaceae; genus JACQFH01. The sequence continues at coordinate 883 of JAFEBR010000088.1, forward strand.
AAGCGGATCTCGGGCGGACCATCAGCCTCGAAGAAGGCAAGATTCTCGCAGAGGGAGTCTTCGAAGCGAGCCGGGCACGCGAAACGATTGACGTCTCGGCCGACGAAGCCAAGCGGCTCGAGTCCGAAGTGGTGCCGCTCGATGCGGCTCCGGGCTCGCAAGGGAAGTTTGGATTCACGCTGCGTGTCCCATGCGGCATCGTGGCGGCAATTACTCCGTTCAATTTTCCGCTAAATCTCGTGGCGCACAAGGTCGGCCCGGCGATCGCCGCGGGAAATGCCGTGATCATCAAGCCGGCCAGCGATACGCCCCTTTCGGCGCTGAAGCTGGTTGAGATCCTGCTTGAGGCGGGGCTGCCCCCCGATGCAATTGCCTGCCTCACCGGGCCGGGGGCGGAAATTGGGAATGCGATCTGTGCTGATCGACGCGTGCGCAAGATCAGTTTCACCGGTAGTTATGAAGTGGGCGATGCGATCTGTCGCTTGGCGGGTGTCAAAAAGGTCACCATGGAACTGGGCAGCAACAGCCCGGTCATCATTCTCGATGATGCGGACCTCGAAAAGGCCGCGGCGATGGTCGCGGTTTCGGGATTTTCCAACGCCGGCCAGGTGTGCATCTCGGCACAGCGGATTCTCACGACCCCCGCGATTCACGCGAACTTTCTGGATGCCCTCACGCCACGGGTGCAGGCTCTGGCGACCGGCGATCCCCTGGCTGCGGGGACCAAGATGGGGCCCATGGTGCGCGAACGCGATGCGGTCCGCGTGGAGCACTGGGTCCGCGAGGCGGTTGCGGCGGGGGCGCAATTAGTGACCGGTGGCCAACGCCGCGGGACCATCTATGAACCGACCATTCTGTCGGACGTGTTGCCTTCCATGCGCGTCAGTTGCGACGAGTTGTTCGGCCCGGCGGTCGCCGTCACGCGCGTCGCGGATCTCGACGAGGCGATCCATCTGGCCAACAGCACGAACTACGGGCTGTCGGCGAGCATCTTCACTCGTGACATCGAGCGGGCCATGCGGTTTGCCCGCGAGGTCGACAGTGGCAACCTGCACATCAATTGGGGGACTCAGTGGCGTGCCGACTTGATGCCCTATGGCGGATTGAAGGACAGCGGTCTGGGTAAGGAAGGGCCGAAATACGCGATTCGCGAAATGACCGATGAGAAGATGGTGGTCTTCCATCTGAATTCGTGAGCGAGCGGTCGGTATCAACTGGCTCATTAATAGGTCGTGCTGGCAGGATTTGCCTGGCACCATGCCGTCAGGCTACGAGTTTCCAGGTGACTCGGTTTTTTCGAAGCCACCAGGGCTTGGCGAGCGAACCGTACGCCACGTACAAAACGTACAACGCCAGCGGAACCAGTCCAGCGATCAATCCCGTCGTTACGAGCCGTGGCCAAAGATCTGTGTCCTCGGGGGCTACCGGCAAAGTGGCTGGTTGAATCAAGCGCACTCGGTCCATAGCACGCGATTCGGTTTGCAACATAAATGCTCTGTGAGCCAGGGTTCTATGCAGTTCCTCGAGATGCTGTAGTTCGTCACGCGCGAATCGCAATTCTGGCAATATGTCGCATAAATCTATTTGGCGATTTTTGTCAAAAATTAATTTGACGTTAATTAATTCAATTTGGCTTTCCAGGTTTCGCAGCGAGGCTTGGGCGTTCCGCAGGTCCATTTTCCGCTGGCGAACAACGGCCGCCTCGGCTTCGGCGGTCAGCGCCGGTCTGCGATCGGTCGTCCGAAAATTCAAGGCGTATTCTTTCGCTGCAATGAATTCAAGCCAATGGGGTTGATCTTTCGAGTCCGCCTCGTCGTGGCATTTCCGCAGCACGGCCAGTTCGTTCGTTAATTCGTGAATCACAGGATCACGCGCGAGGGCATCGTCAATTTGATCTGCCGGAATTTCGATCGGTTCGTCGGGCAAGTTTTGCAAGGATTCAATTTTTGCGATGACAGCCAGCCGTTCGAGTTCGGTCTCGATCAGATTCTCTTGCAATTTCGCTAGCCGATCCGACATGCTGGTTTCCGGTCTGGAATCTCTGAGGTCGCCCAGACCGGCGGCGGTTTCCATCAACTTGCGTACTTTGGCGCGGCTTTCGGATAAGTTGGCGCCGTAACGTGCGAGTTCACTTTGTATCGCATCTTGTAACCAGATACGTCGACGATGGTCTTCGGTGTAGTGATCCTCCATGTACGACTCGATGATCGCCTTGACGATCACCTGAGCCGAGGCCGAAGCCTGTGCGGTCAACGAGACTTCGTAAAGTTCGGTTCGTCCAATTTTTGCCACGCGAAGCCTCTGACCAATCCAACGAACGGGATCCTCCTCTCCGACGAGGGCTTGCAACTCGGGAACCGATTTGGTCAGGTCTTCGTTCTTAATGGCATTTTGGATGATATAGGGAGATCGCAGCAATTCGATCTGATTTTGTGTGTAATCGGGTGAGTCCTCGAGCGGCTTGAAAACAATAAACGGCTGTGTGTCGGCGATCAGTAGAGTGGCGCTGCTCCGATACTGCATTGGAGTGCAGAACCACTGGAGTGCGACCGACAGGAGGGCCAGGACACACCCGATGAGCAGTGCCCGCCGACAGCGAACCCAGGTCAATTTCGGTTGAACCCGGCGGGCTCCCCCTGCCGGGGTGCCCAAATCCATGCGGTATCGATCAGCAGATTCTAAATCAGGTGTATTCGGCGCGCTGTGTGGGGACTGGCCCAAAGGATTCCTCCGAGATAACCGGAAATCGCGGATTTCGGATTCGATCTCTGTACCAGCAATTATCCGCGTCAGGTCGCCAGAAAACCAGCCTCGTTTTTCCAAGTTTGAAAAACAGACGACAAATGCTGGGTGCTCTTTTCCAGACGCGGGACTCAGCCCAACGGCATGGACTCAAGCCCCCGGTGCACACCCAGCTGAAGCTGGTTGCCTGATCGACAGAGCCGGTCACACTCGCGTTGCCCAGTCTGCCGGCGAATGACGTGGTGGTATGGCACGATTTACAAGCGAAAAATCCCTAAGAGGATGCGTCGGACCCCTGGGAGTACAGTCGGGTAACCCAAGATCCGTTCTCGCAGATTTCGCCATTCCAGCCGAGACCTGTTTCTGCCACTCGTCTAGCCCGGCCAATCGCTCGGGGCCACTGTAGTAGGTCGTCCCAAGTGTTGAAGAGATGTCCACGGTACCTTTCGAGTGGAGTTGGCACACCTGCTGTTTAGCGACAATTAAATCTGCGTACTGCGTGTCACTGAAGGCAACGCCGCTTCCACGTAATCTGGGGATTTGCGTTGTTTGGCGTTGATGAGGCAGTCCTGGCGGTCGCTTGCTTTGCTGCGAATCGTTGGTCGGAACAAAGTGCCTTTCCTGAATCCGGGAATCCTTCGGATCACCTCAAAATCCTGGCGGGTCTCCGTTGGGGACTGGACTTCCGAAGGTATGCCGCCGGCAGCCACGGGGAATGTGGTGCCAGTCCGGCGTTCATGCGAGTGCGTGAGCAAAGCCCCAGAATTTCCCGGTTTTTCCGAATCTTCGACGATCGGTCGGCAGGCTTTAAAGCCGCTTGGACACGGCCGTACTGTGGTTCGGACCTATTGATGACGGAGAAGTAAATGTATTTCAACTTCCAGAAGATGGTCACTCGCTTGTTCCGTAAGGGGCTGTTTCGCAGGTCGCGAAAACGGCGTCCGCAGCAACCCTCGCTGAACCTGGCTTTCGAAACCTTGGAAGTGCGGGCCTTGTTGTCTTCGGTGCTCGTGTCCGACGTACTCAGCGGCACTGCCAGCACGACCATCGTCGGCACCGTTTACGAAGATGCCAATTCGAATGGTGTCAAGGACAAGGGAGAAAACGGCATCCCGGGTTGGAACGTCTTCCTGGATCTCGACAATAGCGGTACCCGCAATGCCGATGCCGCCGGGACCATGGAGCCGCTGGCCACCACCAATGTCGATGGCGACTTCATTATCAACCACCTGAAGCCGGGCACGTACCGGCTGGCGGAAGAATTGCAGGCAGGTTGGGTGGCTACTTCGCCTCTGTCACAGGATGTCGTCGTCAAGGCTGATAAGGACAATAAAGCCGCGGACTTTCTGGCTTTCAGCGGTGGCGATATCGCGGGCACCGTCTGGAACGATGTCAATGCCGACGGCGTTCGTGCGACTGATCCCGGTACCGGAACGTTCACCGAACCGGGTTTGGTGAACTGGACACTGTTCATCGACTTGAATCGCAACCAGACGCAAGACGCAACTGATCCGGTCACCGTAACCGACGAGAATGGGAACTACGCATTTAGGAACCTGCCTCCCAGGGACTACAAGGTCTACGAAGTGTTGCCAAATGGCTGGGATGTGTCGCCGGGGAAAGCCTTCGACAACAAGCAGACCGTCACCGTCAATGCCCGCAAAACCTCGATTCAGGATTTTGCCAACTACAGTCTGGTGAACGGGTCGATTCAGGGCACGATCTGGAATGATCTGAATGCGGACGGAATACGTGCGGTTGATCCGGACACCGGTGCCTATACTGAGCCTGGCCTAGAAAACTGGACGGTGTTCCTGGATTTGAACGTTGATGGTGTTTTTGATGCGGGCGAGCCCAGCACGCTGACTGACGCGGATGGTCATTATTCGTTCGTGAGTGTTCCTGAAGGGACATATGAAGTCACTGAAATTCTGCCGGACGGTTGGTCACCCTCCTCGACTTTTGACATTCAGCAAAGCGCCGAAGTGGTTGCCGGCAGTGAAACGATCGCACAGGATTTTGCCAATTTCACCGTCCTCAATGGTTCCATCTCCGGGACGGTCTGGAATGATCTGAACCGGGATGGAGAGCGCAATACCGACGTAACGGGGGCCTACACCGAACCGGGGTTGGCGAATTGGGAAGTGTTTCTCGACCTGAACCGCAATAAGATCGCTGACGCAGGGGAACCGACGGTTCTGACCGACACGGCGGGCGGGTATTTGTTCCCCGATCTCCAGGTCGGCGATTACGAAGTTCAGGAACTTCTGCCGAGCGGTTGGGAAACGACAGTGGGCTTCGATAACGCCCAGACGGTGACTGTCTATTCCGGCACCGAATCGGTGGCCGGGGACTTTGCGAATTTCAATATCACCACGGCCGTGCTGGGTTCAGTCTCCGGAACTGTCTGGCATGATCTGAATGGTAATGGCGTGCGCGACGTCGATTCATTGACGGGGGCTTTCACCGATCTTGGACTAGCAGGTTGGGTCGTGTTCGACGACGCCAATTTCAACGGCGTGCTTGATGCCGCTGAGCCGAGTGCCACTACGGTAGCCGAGGGTTCCTACACAATTGCCGGGGTTGTTCCTGGCACGGTCAATATCATCGAAATCGTCCCGGCGGGCTGGCAGGCCACCTCCCCCACCAGTGCATCTCATGCACTGGCATTGAAGAACGGCGAAAACGCCGGCGGTCTGGACTTCGGGAATTACGCCCGACAGGAAGGGGTAATTAATGGCACAGTGTTTGACGACGTCGACCCCAATGGTTTTCGCGGGGCCGGCGAGCGGGGCCTGGCGGGTCTGACTGTCTATCTCGACATGAATGGCAACAACACACTTGATGCGGGAGAACCGCAGACGACAACCTCGTCGGATCAGTTCTTTACCCCCACCGTGGATGAAACGGGCACATACACGTTTACGCACCTCGCGGCCGGAACTTACACAGTCCGTTACGTGCTGCCCGCCGAACTCAGCGCGACACCGTCCGCCGAACGAGCCCATGCGGTCACCCTGGCGACGGGCGAAGTCCGCTCGGGAGTCGATAGCGCCGCACAGTTTCGGGCCAGCGAGATTCATGGGGTGCGGTTTGACGACAGCAACGGTAATCATCAGCAGGATGCCGGTGAAGCCGGCATCAGCGGGGCGACGGTGTACGTCGATCTCAATCGCAACAACTCATTTGATGTAGGCGAACCCGAAACCGTGACGGCAGTTGATGGTTCGTACTCGTTCACGAACCTGACCGCAGGCGCGTATGTCGTGCGCAGTCTCCTGGAAGCCGGTGTCGCACCGACTTATCCGCAGACCAATGGTGGCACGTTGTGGCCGACCGGGGTGAGTAATCCTGCGGTGGGGAATGTGACTCCGACGAGCATCACGACGTCGCTGGCCGCCGGTGCAGCGTTCCGCACTTCGGTCAGCCTGACCCTGCCCAACACGGGCGCCCTCACGAACTTGGTCGATGTGTTCCTGTTGTTCGACGATACAGGCAGTTTCGTCAACAACAGTCCCATTGTGCGGGCCGCCTTCCCCGACATCATCACTCAGTTGCAGTCATCGTTGCCGGGAACCGACCTGGGCTTCGGTGTGGGCCGGTTTGAAGAGTATGCGAACTTCGCCTACGAGTATTCCACCGGCCGGCCGTTCGTGCTGAATCAACCGATCGTGGCCGCCAGCACCACGGGGTACATGACGGCTATCCAGGCCGCACTCGATCGAACGACCCCCGGTTACGGCGGAGACCAACCGGAAACCGACATCGAGGCCCTGTACCAACTGGTGACGGGGGTCGGTTTCGACGGAAACAACAATGGGTCAGTCCTCGACAGTGGTGCTGCGGGTCTGGCGTCCACCCAATTGAATCCGGGCGACAGTGGCGACGTCCCCTCGTTTGCTTCGTTCCAGGCAGATGCCTCGAACTCGGTCATGGCTGCCGCGGGGAACGTGGGCGGTGGTGGTTTCCGGGCCGGAGCGCTGCCGGTCATTCTGCTAGCGACCGATACCGGGTTTGCCTACCAACCCCAGGGCGAAACAGCCGTGACGGGTGTCGGAGGCATTTCTCTGCCTGTCTTGTCACTGACAGAAACGTCGCGGCCTACCACCCCGTTCAATTACGGGGCCGGCTTGCAGCAGACGGTCACGGCGCTCAATTCGCTGGGAGCACTGGTCATTGGCCTGGGCACAAACCCCGAATCGACCCTCGATCCCCGCCAAGGGTTAGAAGCCCTTTCAACTCTGACCGGTGCGGTCAATCGTTCGACGGCCACAATCGACAACGGTACAGCCGATCCGATCGCTCCCAACGATCCGCTGTACTTCCAGATCGCCTCGGGATTTGCGAGCAGCGTTTCGAGTGGTGTGGTGCATGCCATCCAGAATGCCGCGACCAATGTCGCCGTTAATGTGACAGTGCAGGCGTCCGATCCGCGCGTGAAGATCATCAATCACACCGGGACTCAAGCCGGTGTGGGTTCCGGACAAACGGCGACGTTCGATATTGAGTTTGTGGGGGACGGTGTCCCACATCGCTTCGACCTGCAGTTTGTACGGGCGGGAACCAACGTCGTGCTGGGCTCGATTCCCGTCGTGATCGGTACGCCGATTCCCGGTGATGGATATGAATTCGAAGACCTGGCAGAAGGGGAAATTCATCACAGCGTCGATTTCGGCAGTCAGGCAGTCACTTCCGGAACGAATCTTGCGCCCACGGACACCCTGCTGTCGGCCAGTTCAATTCCCGAGAACCAGCCTGTGGGAACGGTTGTCGGGACCCTGACGACCGTCGACCCGAATGCGGGTGACGCGTTCAAATACATGATTGTCGCTGGCGACACCGGGGCGTTTCAGATTGTCGGTGATCAGTTGCAGACGTCAGCGGTGTTTAACTTTGAGTCCCAGTCCAGTTACAGCATCACGGTTCGGTCGACCGATGCGGGTGGTCTTACTTACGACAAACTGCTGACGATCTCGGTGTCCGATGTGAATGAGACTCCGACGGCTCTCGATCTGTCGTTCCATACGATTGCTGAAAATCAACCGGCGGGCACCGTCATCGGAACGCTTACATCCACCGACCCCGATGCCGGTGACAACTGGACCTATTCACTGGTGGCGGGAGATGTCGCGTCGTTCTCGCTCAATGGCGACCAATTGCAGTCAGCGGCCGCCTTCGATTTTGAAACGCAGTCGAGTTACAACGTGACCGTACGGACGACCGATGCGGGTGGGTTGAGCTTTGACCAGTCGTTTACGATCAACGTGCTGAATCTGGGGGGACTGCCCCCGGTCATGACGTTGCCCGTGCTACCGGTGAAGTTCACCGAAAACGCCGCCGCACTGGTGGTCAATTCGACGGCGATCGTGTCCGATCCAGACACTCCTAACTACAACCATGGCAGTCTGACCGTTGCTTTCCAGGCGGGTGTGCAGAATGATGACCGACTGGCGATTCGACACCAAGGAACGGCCGCGGGTCAGATTGGTATCGCGGGAACCGACGTCACTTACGCTGGCGTGGTGATCGGCAGCGTGGCGGGTGGCTTTGTTGACAATTCGGACCTGGTGATCTCGCTGAACGCCAATGCGACGTCGACCGCCGTGGCCGCGCTCGTGCGAAATATCACGTTCCGCAATGTCGGCGACAATCCCACGGCAGCCACGCGGACGTTGCGATTTGTCATTGCCGATGGCACGGGCGAACTCAGTGCTCCCATGCTCCGGGATGTGACCGTGGTTCCGGTCAATGACCTTCCCATTCTGCTGATGGTCCCGGGATCGATCGCGTACACCGAAAACGACCCGGCTGTGATCATCGATGGGACGATTACCATTACGGATGTCGACTCGCCCAACTTCGATCTGGGAACTCTTAAGGTCTCATTCGCCTCGGGGGCCGTGTCGACCGACCGGTTGCTGATTACCGACCAGGGGACGGCGGCCGGTCAGATTGGACTCTCGTCCAATTCGGTGCTGTACAGCGGGACGGTCATCGGCAGTTATGTCGGTGGCTTCACAACGAGTGCCGGCCTGACGGTGACCTTGAATGCCAATGCCACCCCCGAGGCCGTTCAAGCTCTGGCTCGCCAGATTGCCTTCGTGAACGTCGGTGATAACCCGACGGCGACGCCCCGCGTTGTCCGCTTCACGGTCGCCGATGGGGACGGTGGGACCAGTCTGGCGGCGACTCGAACCGTGGCGGTGACCGCCGTCAATGACAATCCCGTGATCACCACGACGTTGACCACAACGTCCTACGTCGAAAATGCTGTTGCCAAGGCTATCGATTCGGGCATCAAGCTTGGCGATCCGGACTCGCCGAACTTTGATTTGGGCGTCCTCACGGTCCAACTGGCCTCGGGTGGCGACGTCAACGATCGTCTGCGGATTCTCGATGGGGGAACCGCGGTCGGTAAGATTGGGTTGAGCGGTGCCGACGTGACTTACGGCGGTGTTGTGATCGGCAGCTACAGTGGCGGCTTCACCGACAATTCGCCGTTGGTGGTCTCGTTGAATGCCAATGCCACGCTGGCGGCTGTCGGGGCCCTGATGAAAGCCGTTTCCTTCCAGACGCTGGGCGATACTCCTGTCGCCGGTACGCGGGTGGTGGAATTCACGATCACCGACGGTGACGGTGGTGTCAGCCTGGCGGCCTCGAAGAATGTCCTGGTTTCGGCGGTGAATGACGTTCCGGTCGCAACCGCCTCGGCGGGAGCAACCAGTTATACCGAGAATGACCCGGTGGTCATCATCGATAACGCGATCACTGTTTCTGACGTCGATTCGCCGAATTTCGATTTGGGAACGCTGAAGGTGACGTTTGCTTCCGTTACGGTGTCCACCGATCGGTTGTCCATTGTTGATCAAGGAACCGGTGCGGGGCAAATTGGACTTTCGTCGAATTCCGTACTGTTCGGTGGCACGGTGATCGGCACGTACGTGGGTGGCTTTACGACCAGTGCCGGCCTGACGATCACCTTGAACGCCAACGCGACTCCCGAAGCCGTGCAGGCTCTGGCCCGTCAGATTGCCTTCGTCAATGTCGGCGATAACCCGACGGCCACGCTCCGCGTTGTGCGGTTCGTGGTCACCGATGGCGACGGCGGAACCAGCCTCGCGACAACGAAGTCCATCGTCGTGACCCCCGTCAATGACGCTCCCGTGCTGGCCAACATTGGTGCGACGGCCGTCTACACGGAAGGCAAGGCGGCCGTGGTGGTGGCCGGAACGATCACGGCCATCGATCCGGATTCGCTGGACTTCGACGGTGGCGCTTTGACCGTCAGCCTGCCTGCCGGGGCCACCGCTTTTGACCTGCTGGAAATCCGGAATGTCGGCACTGCAGCCGGTCAGATTGGATTTGTGGGAACCGATGTCACCTACGGCGGTGTGACCATCGGCACCTACAGCGGGGGGACTTCGGGAACAGATCTGGTGGTGTCGTTCAATAACAAGGCCACGCTCGCTGCCGTCCAGGCCGTGGCGCGGAACATCACCTTCCGGGTGGTTGGACCGATCTCGGCGAATTCTACCCGCACGATCCGGTTCTCGCTCACTGACGGGGATGGTGGTACGAGTGTCGCTGCCGAAAAAACGATTAACGTCGTGAACGTACCGTAGTGTTCCAGGTTGCCGTCATCGGCAACTCCCGCGAATCGCGTTGCGAACCCCAGATCGAAATTTCGATCTGGGGTTTTGCATTTGGCCTGCCTGAGAATTCGCCCGCATGACAATCTGCCGGGCCGGAACTCGTGGACCCACGGCGAGGTCTGGTCCTCGCTCGTGATTCGCAAATCTCGACGATTGGGTCTCGGCCAGATTCTGGACGGGTCGTTACACTCGAAAAAACCTCGGTCTGTGCGGTGGCAAAAACCGCTCTGGCCTGCCATAAGTGTAACGGGTGGTGGCAAGATTCTGGTCGTGGGTTAATTCGCCCGGAAATCCACTGCAAGGATGTATTTCGCCGAGGAGCGTTGGAACGATGCGCGTCGATCGTGTGGCCTGTCTCGTGCTGTGTGTGTCTCTGTTCGTGAGCAGTCCGCGAGTTGCGTCGGCGCAGGTGCTCGACAAACAGAAGTTGCTCGAAGCGCAGTCGTTCTGGGACAATCGCGATTGGGACTGGTATCGTCAGCAGATTCCGTTTTTCGAATGTCCGGACGAGGACATCAACACGACTTACTACTATCGTTGGGAATTGCTGACCAAGCATCTGACCTACGGGGCCCCCAACACGGGTTACACGTTCACTGAGTTCATTGACCGCCCGTTCTGGTCGGGCGCGTATGGGGCCATCAGTTGTCCCGCGGGGCACCAGTTGTATGAAGCCCGCTGGCTGCGACAGCCCGAGATCGCCCGGGATTACGCACGCTATTGGTTCCGCACACCCGGGGCCCAGCCTCGGAATTATTCCACCTGGCTTGCTGACGCCGTCTGGAATCTCGATCACGTACATCCGGATCGCGCCTTCCTGGTCAATCTGCTGCCGGACTTGGTCAAAAACTATGAGGGTTGGGAACAGCGGCATTTCGTTCCCTCAGTGGGCTTGTTCTGGCAAACCGGACACGACGACGGGATGGAATTCAATATCAACAGTCGGCAGACGAAGGATATTCTGCGCGGCGCTCCCAGCTATCGGCCGTCATTCAATGCGTACATGTGGGCCGATGCGCTGGCCATTGCGCAGATTGCCGACCTGGCGAGAGATCAGGCTCTGGCAGATCGTTATCGGGGCAAAGCCGCCGCTCTCAAGGAACGCGTGCAAACCCTGCTGTGGGATCCGCAGCGCAGTTTCTTCTTTCCCATGTATCGCGATGACGAAGAACGTGACGGACACAAGATTCGCGCCCGGACGTTGACTTATCAGTCGGGGCAATTCGCGGGAGATTCTCACGGTCGCGAGTTGATTGGTTACGTTCCCTGGCAGTTCAACATGCTGGACTCGGACCGCGGGTATGAAGCAGCCTGGAAAAAGCTGATGGATCGAGACGGTTTCTACGCCGATTTTGGGCCAACGACGGTGGAACGCAACGACCCGATGTTCCTGTTGCAAAAAAGCTGTTGCTGGTGGAGCGGACAGTCTTGGCCGTACGCCACGACCCAGACATTGAAGGCCCTGGCGAATTTGCTGCAGCGCGGTGAGACAACTGTCGTCAGTCCTGCGGATTATCTGCGGTTGCTGCAGATTTTTGCCCGTTCGCACCGCAAGCAGGGACGCCCCTACCTGGCCGAAGCCTTACACCCAGATACGGGATCGTTTGAGGGACATGACGGCTACAACCATTCCGAGCACTATTTTCATTCCGGATTCTGCGACCTTGTCATCACAGGACTGGTCGGGGTCAACCCGGCGAGTGGTTCTGTTTTGGAGATTCGTCCGCTGGCACCCGATTCGTGGGACTGGTTCGCGCTGGATGATCTCCCCTACCAGGGACGTCGGCTCTCGATTCTGTGGGACCGCGACGGATCACGTTACGGGAAGGGAGCCGGGTTGACGGTGCTGGTCGACGGTGAAAAGGCCGCATCGACACCGAAACTCAACCGTCTTGAGGTGCGATTGCCGGTTCGCTCCGCAAGCCCGACCGGTTCCGACACGACTGCGCGAGTGAATTTCGCGGTCAATAATGATGGCACCTATTTTCCTCGCGTGACCGCCTCGCACTCTCACGGGACAACGCCGGTCAGCAAGGTTCATGATGGGAATTACTGGTACCTGCAGCATCCCCCCAATCGCTGGACCTGTGCAGACTCATCTCAGGATCGCGACTGGCTGGTACTGGACTTTGGCACACTGCGACAGCTCGACCAGGTGAAACTGTATCTGCTCGACGATGCCGGTGAGCAGGGAAGTCCGATTCGCACGCCACGGCAGGTGGACCTCGAGTCCTGGCAGCAAGAGGGATGGCACCCGGTTACTACGTTGAAGCTGGCGGCAGACCCGCTACATCCCCAACCTGGTGAGATGGCCGGTCATCGGGCAACCACCGTGATGACACCGGGCCTCAAAACAACGAAGTTGCGGGTTCTGTTACATCACCAACCCGGGGCACGCTCGGGATTGACCGAAATCGAAGCCTGGGGGCAGGCGCGGCTTCCGGTTGAGCCGGTGGCGCCTCCGGCCGGCAATCTTGCCTACAACCCGCGTCGGGAAGGATTTCCCAAGGCGACCGCATCGTTTTCCGATCGGTTTGGTGGGCAACCTGGCAGCGCGATCGACGGTAAAACAGTCTTTTTGCCCACGCCGATGAACCGGTGGACGAGTTATGAATCGAAATCGGCCAGTGACTGGCTGGAAATTGATTTCGGTAAGGACGTGGAATACCGAAGGGTGGAACTGGCGATTTACGATGACCGCGGTGGAGTTCAGCCCCCCACGGCTTATACGGTGCAGTTCTGGACCGGATCAGAATGGCGGGAAGTGGACCATTTGAATAAATCCCCTGCGGAACCTGTAGGGGGCGAATGGAATACGGCACGATTCGATCCGGTCAAATCGAGTCGCGTGCGGTTGGTCTTTTCCCATCGTGGTCAGGCCCGCAGTGGCGTCACGG
>JAFEBR010000889.1 GCA_018242565.1 Planctomycetota bacterium
AACGACAAGCCCGGGGGAGCCGAACTCGACGAAGCTGCCCGACGGCGGATTTCGGAGACGGTCGGCATTGGAGCCATCAAGTACGCCGACCTCTCGCAGAACCGCGAAAGTGACTATGTCTTCAGTTGGTCGAAGATGCTGGCCACGAAGGGGGACACGGCGACGTACCTGCAATATGCCTATGCCCGGGTCTGTGGCATTTTCCGCAAGGGGGGCTGTGACCGTGCCGCCTGCCGGGCGACGGGGGGCCGAATCGTGTTGAATCACGCGGCCGAGCGGGCGCTGGCGCTGCAGTTGCTGCGGTTCAGCGAAGCGCTGAGTGACGTGGTGTCGGACTACCGGCCGAACTTTCTGACGAACTACCTGTTCGAAACGGCCAACTGCTTCAGCACGTTTTTCGAACATTGCCCGGTGCTGAAAGCCGAGTCTGACGAGCTCCGCACGAGTCGACTGCTTTTGGCTGACCTGACCGCCCGCGTGTTGGCGCAGGGACTGTCGCTGCTGGGAATCGAGACGATCGAACAGATGTAATCAGGCGGAGGCCCGAGGGCACCGTGATCTGTTGAGAACGGACCTGCGCGCGATCAGCCCAGCAGGCCGGGGATCGGGTCGCCGAAGTAGACCTGATGCGGACGATCGAGGTTATCGTGCCAGACGGCCTCGGCGGGAATTCCGAGCGCGTGATAGATGGTGGCGGCCATGTTCTCGGGGCGCTGGAGCTGGCTGGCCGGGTAGCCCCCCTGCTTGTCGGACGAACCGATGACGGTTCCGCCCCGCACGCCACCCCCGGCGAAAAAGACCGACTGTACGGCTCCCCAGTGGTCGCGGCCGGGCCCATGGAATGAATCGGCGAGGGTCGAGATTTTGGGGGTACGGCCGAACTCTCCCGCCATGACGAGCAGCGTGCTGTCGAGGAGACCGGTGGCTTCCAGATCGTCAATCAGTGCCGAAAGGGCGCGGTCGGTGGGGGGGAACAGCTTGTCTTTGAAACGTGGAAAGGCGTCGCCATGCGTGTCCCAGGTTTCGTTGTTCCCGAGGTTGACCTGCACGAGGGTGACACCGGCCGCCACGAGACGATAAGCCATGAGCAGTGACCAGCCGAAGCTGTTCCGGCCGTACCGGGCTTGAACCGCGTCATCGGCCCGAGTCACATCGATGGCCCGCCGGATTTTCGGGTCAGCCAGCAGCGAGACCGCTCCCTGGCGATGAAAATCGAACCGTTCCAACTCGGCGGTCTGTTCGAGTTCGCCGCGCTGCCGATCGATCTCGGTCAGCAGGGCCAGTCGGTTTGAGAAACGATCGTTCGATAAACCCTGCGGCAGCGTCAGACTGGGAGCCTGGTAGACGCGGTCATCGGCGTGTTGGGGAGGCTTCTTCGATTCGTTGGCGAAGGTGTATTCGGGATAGGCGCCCCGCCAGAACGGGTTGCCATAGGGCGAGGCTTCGATGAACCAGGGTTCGCGCGCGCGGCCCATCTGTCCCGCGTGCGCTCCGGGCAGTTCGCGTCCCGACCAGTGGACCAGTCGTTCGGGCAACACCACGGCCGGCGGCAGGTTGTTGGGGCGTTGCGGCGCATTGAAGGCCCCCATCGATGCGATCGACGGCCAGTCGGTGGGTTTGGGTTCGCTGGTGAAATTGAAACCGGGGGGCAGATCTGATCGCCCCGTGAGCATGATGTGGTGGCCGTCAGTGTGCGAATTCGACCAATGGCTCAGTGATCGGACCACGCTCCAGTGGCGACTGCGGGTCGCCAATAGCGGCAGGTGTTCGCAGATGTCGATTCCCGGAGTCGACGTGGCGATGGGGCGAAATTCCCCACGGATCTCGGCGGGCGCTTCCGGTTTCAGATCGAAGCTCTCGTGCTGGGCCAGGCCCCCCGACAGAAAGATGTAGATGCACGATTGGGCCGAACGGGGAACCCGCGCAGCCGAGTCGGCTGCACGGAGGCCGGCGAGATGATTCATCCCCAGACCCACTAGTCCCAGGGCACCCGCCTGCACGGCAGTACGCCGACTGAACTGCGGATGTTGCATACCTGTCGAGAGCGGTGGGGCCATGAAATCTCCGGCAACCTCGGGCGTTGAATTCACCGTCCCTGTAGGGTACTCGATATGCGAGTATCGCATCAACTGCGATTGATGTCAAAACGAACAGCCGCGGAACTCCCGGCGGGAATCACGCGGCTGTAACGGGTTGTGACGGCTGCTGACGGAGCGGGATTAAGAAACTCCGTGCTTTTTGAACCAGTCCTGCAGCTTTTTCCAGGCATCGTCGGCCTGGTCTTTGCGGTAGCTGGGGCGGTAGTCGGCATAAAAGCCGTGGGGCGTGTCGGGATAGACGTGAATCTCGGCGGGAGTTTTGCCTCCCTTGAGTTCGTCGCGCATCTGATCGACGGTCGCAACGGGAATACCCTGGTCGGCTCCGCCATAGAGTCCCAGCA
>JAFEBR010000890.1 GCA_018242565.1 Planctomycetota bacterium
ACGACTCGCAATGCGCTGTTGACGGTCAACCCGACTCCGGACATCACAAACATTAATTGGTCGCCCGGATCCGTGCACATTAAAGTTGGCCAGACGGCTAATTTGACAGCCTCGGCCACGGGCTGGCTGTCCATCCAATGGCAAATGAGAGACAACGCATCCTTACCGTTCCAGCCCGCGCCGGGGACGAATAATCAGACGACCTATGTCATCCAGGGGCTGTCTGCCGGGACCTACTACTTCCAGGCGACGTTCTATAATAAGGAACCCTCAAAGGCTCGAGGGACCGGACAGATTACCGTGGTGATTGATCCGTGATGACGGGATGAGATCGGTAGCGCAGGCTCAAGCCCGCGCTACGAACGTGGCGTGGGACGGGACGGAACTGGGGGGCGGGCTTAGCGGAAGAGTTCGTTGCGGACTCGGCCGGTGCCGCCGATCTGGTAGGGGCGACCCGAACGATCGTGGATCTCCCACTGCGGGTTGATGCCCAGGGCGTAGAGCAGCGTCGTGATCACGTCTTTCGGCGAGAACGGCGTATCGACCACGTCCCCCGCGATGGGGTCGGTCCGGCCGACGACTCGCCCTTGGGCGAACGGTCCGCCGGCCAGCAGCGCGGAATACGCCCGCGCCCAGTGGTCGCGTCCCCCTTCTGTCACGTTCTGCACAAAGGGGGTGCGGCCATGTTCGCTGATCACGGCGATTGCGGTCGTGTCGAGCAGTCCGCGATCACTGAGATCTGTCAGCAGCGAAGAAAACGCCATGTCGAAACCGGGGCCCAGTTCGTCTTTCAGCCGTGACCGCATGTGAACGTGGGTGTCCCAGCCTGTGTTGACCAGGCCATATTCGTCCCAGCAGACGGTGACGAATTTGCCCCCCGCTTCGAGCAGGCGACGGGCCGCCAGGCACGACTGGCCGAACAGCGTCATGCCGTACCGGTCGCGAACCGGGGTTGGTTCCTGTTGCACATCGAGCGCGGCTCGCAGCTTGCCGTTCGTCAGCATCGAGCGGGCCAGGGTCCGGTAACGGTCAAACGCCGTGCGTGCTTGTTGCCGGGCGAGTGCCGGACTGGCGACTTCCAACTGGTCGAGCAGCGACGACCGGCCGGCCAGGCGGTCGAGGGAGAAGGTCTGGTCGGTGGCGATCGACTCGAGGCGGTCGGTGGGGCGGATCCCCGCGAACGGATCGCGGACCAGTTTGGGCAGCACGTCGGGCGCGCCGGCATCGCGCAAGAGTTCGCGGGTGCCGTCGGCGGCGAATTCCGACCAGATCGTGTCGTACGCCGAGCCGAGGAAGCCCCCCAGTGCGCCGGGCTTGGCCCGGCGGCGGGAACCGACCGGAAATGGCAGCCCGAAGTTGCGAGGGACCGGGCTGGGAGAGGGATCATTTCTGTCTGCCAGGTATTCCACGACCGAGCCAATGAACGGCCAGTGGCGGGGATCGCGCAGATTCCCTTCGAGGTTCAGGTCAGTCGTGGGGACACCCGACAGGGCGAAGGCCGTGCCGTGGATCGGCTGATCGTGGGTCAACGAGCGCAAGATGGTCACGCGATCGAGCAGGCGGGCGATGCGGGGCAGGATTTCTCCCACGCGGACGCCGGGGAGCGCGCTGTCGATCGATTGAAACTCGCCACGGACTTCCAGCGGCGCGTCGGGCTTCGGGTCCAAGGTTTCCTGCTGGCCGGGTGACCCCCACAAATACAACAGAATGCAGCGTTCGGCTTTGCCAAAACCGGGCAGGGCCGGGGCGTCGCCCGTGGGGCGGGCGTCGGCAGCGCGGGTTGCTCCCCAGGTCAGCGGCGCGAGTGTGCCGATCCGCAACAGGTCGCGTCGCGAAATTCGTTGGTGACTGGGGATGGGGCAGCCCGCGGGGCGGATCATGTTGAACTCTCCGCTTGTGTGGGCGAAGTGACGGGGCTCTGGATTTCCGAAGATGAACCTTACACCAGGGGAGGGGCGTCGGGCAAGTTCTGTGTGCGGTGGGTGTCGAGGTGTGTCGTGGGGGACAGGACCGCGCTCGCGCAGTGTTCGGCACTTGGTTCAGGGATGGTTTCGGCCGGCCGGGCCGCGCACGGGCTGGCACCAGGCCCGCTGGTATTCGCCGGGGGTCGAAGGGTTGGGGTGCCGTTTCGACGACACAATGCGGGCCCGCACGTAGAGATCATTCGGCACGAAACTGTAATGGCCGCGCTGCCCCGAAACGGTCTTTAAAACGCGCCCCACATCGTTGCTGTAATCCTGGGTGGTCCGGATCTCTTTGCCGTTGCTGTCGCGTACCGGTTCAATCGTCTTGTCGTAACCGGTGCGGGTGCCCAGAAAGTCGATGGTGTAATCGACTCCGTCCTCGGCGGCAACCTGCACGTCGATGCCCTCGGGAGTCACCAGATAGCGGTCGAGTTTGACGCCCGTGGACGCATAGAATAACCCGCGCTCGATCGACCGGACGAGATGCTCGGCATTCAGGTCGCGGGCGAGAACTTCGATCCAGCCTCGGCCTGGTTCGCTGTTGCGGCTGGGGATGTCGTGGTAATTGTGGCCATCATCAGTGGCCAGGCCAAACATGAGGGGCATGTGAAACACCGAGATCCGCAACGTGAGAATCACGTCCCAGATGCGCTCGGCCGAGGCATGCGATTCATCGCCATCGTTGTAGACGAAGGGATGGCCATTGTAGACCTCGAACAGGTTTTCACCCCGGACGCGTGCCAGGTCTTCGGCGGTGATGGCGTAATGGAAGTTGGGATGATTGAGGTGAATGATCATCGCCTGCCCGGTGCGGCGGCGCTGCACCCACAGCGCGTCGGTGGTGCGCTGCATCACCTCGTAGACACTGTCCCCCTTCATGGGAGGGATCGTTTCCTGGACGTTGGTGGCGTTCATATGAATGGGCGCCCCCATGTAAGAGTCGCTGACTTCCTCGCCTTGAATCAGGAGAAACTTGCCGGGCTCGGCGACCTGCTTCGAAATCTCGTCGAACGTCTTGAGTCGGACCTGTTGCAGGCCCGCGTCGTTGGTGCGGGTTTCGATCCAGTTATCGGGGAAACGGGCGGCCAGTTTGTCG
>JAFEBR010000891.1 GCA_018242565.1 Planctomycetota bacterium
AGGGGTTCACGGGAATAGGTCAAACGCCACAATCCACTTTTGGCATCTCGCGTGACCACACCCCGCAGCCAGGCATAGCCATCGGGATCTTTCTTGTAAGGCGAGGGCACCGATTTTTGCTTTAAGCGGCGCGGTTCGCGGTCGGCCGTCACCGGCGCCGCGTCGCGAAATTCCACCGGCGTCACAAACCCGTCATCTTCGATCGCAGCCATCGACCGGCCAGAGCGCTCGGCACCTTCGCTGAGGACCAGTTCACCACCCGATCCGCTGCTGTTCAAGCTGCCGGTTTTCCGGCGCTTGTTCACCCCATCATCTTCATCATCCTGGCTGGGTGCCCCCAGGCTGTTCGGGGCCCCGTCCGGCGAGTTGTACTTAGGGACAGGTTTCGCATCCCCCTCATCACCCGAATCGGAACGGTTGGTGCCCGAGTTCTTCTGGTTGACAGGGGTCGGGTAACCCCGGCCACTCGCTCCGGACGACGAATTGCCCTGTTCGATATACGTTCCCGTGGGAAACTGTGAGTACGGACCGTAATGCCCGTAACCGTTGGGATAGTACGACTGGCAGCCAGTCAGTGCGACGCATGCCAATCCCCAGATGATAACGGGCTTGATGTCCATAATTCGGTCCTTCGAACAGCGAAATTGCGGCCACGCCGCGACGAGGCTTTCGCGGGCGGGGATTGTAAGAATTACCGCAATCCTGTCCAGACCGGATCAGGGAACCACAAATCCGTAGTAATACACGAGCAAACCGGTCACCGAGGTGAGGGTGATGTCCGCCGCGGAAAGCCAGCCCAGAATCTTGTGCTGTCGGCTGTGAGCACAAGGCCCCGGAGGCGAGGGAATCCGCCGCCAGGCGAGAACCAGAGTGGTCCCCCACAGAAACACTGTCGACACGGCGAAAAACAGGTGTACATACAACAACTGATAAAAGGCCTCTTTTTCCGACGTCGTCAGCGGACGCACCCGCTTGGCCAGAATCGTGTCGATGCCGCCGTGCAGTCGCATATCGAGTTCAAACAGCCCCACCGCCGCCAGCAGCACGATTCCCAGCGTGACCTGCAGGGCTTTGTGCAACTGATATTGCCGACGGACTTTCACGGCGAACAGGCTGTACAACAACGCCGGGACGACAATCACCAGCGCGCAGACAACCACATCCAGCATCAATGATGCTTTGTAACCGAGAAAACCGTCGGACATCATGAAAACCTGTCGACACAAGAGAATGAGAGAAATTCGGACGGGAAGGTACCAAACACACCCGCCAGTAGCCAGTCTCGATCAAGTCGGCTCGCGCTGACCGGGCCCGCTCGGGACCGCTTCGATCAATGATTCTCAAGACAGTCGCGCCCCTGCAAAAGCCGCAATCCGGTCACGAAACCCATCGTCGGAAAAGGTTAGGGATGCCGACAACC
>JAFEBR010000892.1 GCA_018242565.1 Planctomycetota bacterium
GCGGCGGATCCAGGTGCGGGATTGCACCCTCGATCAACTGCACGAACACATCCAGACCGCCATGGGGTGGGAGAATTGTCACCTCCACGAATTCGACATCCAGGGCGAACGATATGGCGACCCACAACTCTTGAGCGAAGGAGTTGGAGACTTTGTCGGCATCGATTCCACAAAAACACGACTCAGTGACATTCTGCCCGCAGGCACCCAGCCCCTGGGATTTCGTTACACGTACGACTTTGGCGATGGCTGGGATCATGACATCCTGTACGAGGGCCGGCCACCGTGTGATCCGCAGGTCAAATATCCGGTGTGCCTGGAAGGCGCCAATGCCTGCCCGCCCGAAGACAGTGGCGGTGTTCCGGGCTACGAGAATTTGTTGGAAGCTCTGCGCGATCCTAAACACGAAGATCACGAGCGATTGTGTGAGTGGGTCGGAGACGATTTCGATCCGGCCGCATTCGATGAGAAAGCGGCGACCAAAGCGATGCAGCGTGGCCTGCCGGACTGGCGCTGAACGGGCACGTCGGCTGCTGCCGCGAACCGAAGGCAGAATTGACGGATCGACTCAAGTGCTCTGGCCGGATCTTCAGCAGACTACGGGGACCACTCGCTGCCCTGCCTTGCCCTGCCCTCGAATCAGATGACTGCGGAGCACCGTAGCAACTGGCGTGTGAGTCGGTCATTGCAATTCGCAGACAACGCGTGGAGACTACGGGTCTTCGTTGATTCTGTCGATTCCGGATTCATCAGGTACCCCAACGATGAAACATACCATGCTTGCTTCACCGACCCGTTTCTTTTGGCTCGTCGTCTGGGGCGGGCTCATTTTCACTTTGGGAACGGCTACTGCCGCCGAGACTGAACTGAAGAATGCCGCATCGCAGGCGGCCTCGGCCAATGCGTTGCGTGTCGGTGTCGCCGAAGTCGATATCACACCGCCGGTTGGATTTCCCATGGCCGGCTATTATCACGAACGGCTGGCCGAGGGGATGATCGATCCCCTCAAGGCCAAGGCGATCGTCTTTCGCTCTGATCAAACCGCCGCCGCGCTGGTCGTCTGCGACCTGATCGGCATCGCCACTGACCTTAAGCTCGCCATTCGGCAGCAGGCGTCCGAGAAGACCGGGATTCCGGCGGCGAATATTACGATCTCGGCGACCCACTCGCATACCGCCCCCGACTACATGAAGGCCCTCTACTTGAAACTGGGGAGTGCCGGGCAGGAACCGTTGCGGGCCGCGTATATCGACAAACTGATCGCCGGGCCGGTCGAGGCCCTGGTCAAGGCACATGCCTCGGCGAAGCCCGTGCGTCTATCCGCGGGCTCGGCACAGCAGCAGACTCCGGTTTCTTTCAACCGCCGATTCGTGATGCGCGACGGCAGCGTCCGTACTTGGATGAATTACGAAAATCCGGAAGTCGTCCGGGCCGCCGGGCCGATCGATCCGGAAATTGGCCTGCTTTCGATTGCGGATGAAACCGGCGCCGTGCAGGGCGTGGTCAGTAATTTCGCGCTGCATCTGGACACCGTCGGCGGCATGAAATGGAGTGCGGACTATCCGTACTTCATTCAACAGACATTGCGAAAGGCCGTGGGGGCCGACGTGATCTCAATTTTCGGCACCGGCTGCTGCGGCGACATCAATCACTCGAATCCGCGACAAAAGGAACGGAACAAGGCCGACTTCATCGGCACCTCGCTGGGCGAGTCGATCCACCAGCAACTCGGAAAGCTGACGCCGCTCGAGCGGACCACACTCGTCGCCAAATCGCGGGTGGTCCAACTGCCTCTGCAGGATGCAACAAGAGACGAAGTCACGCACTCGATTCAGATTCTGGACGCCGCCAAACGCAAGGACAAAGTCGAATTCCTCGACCATGTGCTGGCGTACAAAAAGTTGATGCTCGATGAACTGCGACATACGAGCCCCTTCGCCGACACCGCCGAGCACATCACCTGGGGCCTCAGCCGATCGCTGGCCGGCGTCGGCTCGACCATTCCCGTGGATGTGAATGTCATCACCCTGGGCTCGGATGTGGCCATCGTCACCCTGCCGGGTGAAGTGTTTGTGGAACTGGGCCTGGCCATCAAGCAGGGGTCCCCCTTCCGCACGACGCTGGTCATCGAACTGGCCAACGCCGTCGAAACGATCTACATCCCCAACCGCGGCGCCTACGCCCAGGGGA
Organism: Planctomycetota bacterium; assembly: GCA_018242565.1. Classification (GTDB taxonomy): domain Bacteria; phylum Planctomycetota; class Planctomycetia; order Planctomycetales; family Planctomycetaceae; genus JACQFH01. The sequence continues at coordinate 2,191 of JAFEBR010000892.1, forward strand.
GCTACGAAGTCACCAACTCGGCCACCCAACCCGGATCGGGCGAAATGCTTGTCGAAACCGCGCTGAGCCTGCTCCGTGAAGCCGCCCAGGAATCGCAGACAGCGCAGCCTCCGAAACCCTGATCTGCCAGAGGATCCTCCCATGTCTTATCTGCCACAGGGCGTGTCCTGTTCGCTCGTGCTGGTCTTGGCGCTGCTCGGTTCCGGCGCGACGGCCGCGGAACCGCAGGACATCGTGTTCACAGCCAGGCACGATGGCAGCCCGCAGCGGTATGTCCTCATCCGCCCCGACGGCTTTGATGCCCGGGCTCCGGTGTCGTTACTCATCGCTCTACACGGCCACGGCTCAGATCGCTGGCAGTTCGTCAACGACCGTCGCGACGAATGTCGCGCCGCCCGCGATGCGGCCACACAGCGGGGCATGCTGTACGTGTCGCCCGATTACCGGGCCAAAACTTCCTGGATGGGGCCGGCCGCCGAGGCGGACACACTGCAGATCATTAAAGACCTGCGGCGCCAGTTTCACATCGACAAGATTCTGATCTGCGGCGGATCAATGGGGGGCACCGCCGCGCTGACGTTTGCCGCACTGCACCCTGATCTGATCGACGGCGTGGTGTCGATGAACGGCACGGCCAACCTGGTCGAGTATGACCAGTTCCAAGACGCCATCTCGGCTTCCTTCGGCGGCTCAAAACAAGCCCAGCCCGCCGAGTACCGCAGACGTTCGGCCGAGTTGCAGGCCGAACAACTGACGATGCCAATCGCGGCGACCACCGGCGGACGCGACACGCTCGTCCCGCCCGACAGTGTGCTGCGATTGGCCGAAGTCCTGTTGCAGCAGAAACGCCCGTTCCGACTGATCCACAGGCCCGCCGGCGGTCACGACACCAACTACGCCGATGCCACCGCGGCGTTCGAGTTTGTCTTCAGCCATGTGTTTGCGGCGGAATCGAACTCGACAGGACAACCCGTGCCGGACGTGGTTGGTCCGCCGGTGGCGATTGGCTCGCGCCGAGAACTGTTCGTGGACGACGCCTTAATCGCCCGCCTGGCCGGTCACGCCGATTTGCGACTGCATCACCCCGTTCCCCGTGAGGTCGTGCTCGAACACGGCGAACCCTGGGAGGGGAGCGGCTGCGTTTACCACAGCGTGTTTCGCGATGGAGACCGCTACCGCATGTATTACGCGGCGGGACAATTGACGGTCACAGCCAACGGCGTCAACGCGGGGACGCATGGCCTGTTCTGCTGCTACGCCGAGAGCGATGACGGGATTCATTGGCGGAAGCCGGCTTTGGGCCTGCACGAATTTCAGGGGAGCAAGGCCAACAACATCGTCATGGTCCGACAGCAGGTCGGCGACGCGATCTCGGAACCAGGCGAGCCTGCCGTCTTCAAAGACGAGAATCCCGACGCCCCTCCCGAGGCCCGTTACAAGGCCTTGCTGCCAGCCAATCGATCGCCCGACGACCAGCGCCGTGGATTGCTGGCGTTCCAATCCGCTGATGGGCTGCACTGGTCACCGATGAGCGACAAACCAGTCCTGACCGATGGCGCATTCGATTCCCAGAATCTTGCCTTCTGGGATGCCTCGACGGGGCAGTATCGCGCGTACTGGCGCTACTTCACCAAAGGCGGGTACGATCAGAAACAGACATGGAATCCGCAGGGGCACCGCGCCATCCGCACCGCCACGTCGCAGAACTTTCTGGATTGGAGAGAACCACGCGATCTCCGCTACGTCGACTCGCCGTCGGAGCAGTTGTATACCAACCAGGTCCATCCGTATCACCGCGCGCCGCATGTGTTGGTGGGGTTTCCTCTACGATATGTTGAACGCGGTCATGCCGACGGTCCCGACGACGAGGCCCGCGGTAGTGCCAGCCCCGAGAAGATCGGCCGCTGGTCGACCTCACTCAAGTCCCTGCCCGAGTTTGAAAATCGCCAATGGCGTGCGAAAGCCAGCGAGCGCTATGGCCGAGCGCTGACCGAGGGGCTATTCATGGCCAGTCGCGATGGTGTGACCTTCAAACGCTGGAACGAAGCGTTTCTGCCCCCTGGTATCGAACGCCCGGGAACCTGGAATTACGGACATCAATGCATCGCCTGGCATCCGATCGAGACGCAGGGAACGCTGGACGGCGCTCCGCACGAGTTGTCGTTCTTTGCCGTTGAAAGTTACTGGACCGACAACAGCGACCTGCTCCGTCGGTACACCCTCCGGCTGGACGGGTTCGTGTCGGTGACCGCTCCGATGAAAGGGGGCGAACTCATCACGCGACCACTGACCTTCACGGGCCAGGCGCTGTCACTGAACTTTGCCACTTCGGCGGCCGGCAGCCTCAAGGTCGAACTTCAGGATGACCACGGCCAGGCCCTGCCCGGCTACGCGCTCGCAGATTGCGAAGAACTGTTCGGCGACACGCTCGAACGCCGCGTCTCGTGGAAGAACGGGTCCACCGTCACGCCGCTGGTCGGCCGCACCGTGCGGATCCGGTTCGTTCTGCGGGATGCCGACCTGTACTCGTTCCAATTCCAGGATTGATTGTCGCGTGACATTCCGGCGCGAGTGATCATTACGGCAGCGGATGCTTCTCGAAGAACTCCCAGATCAGATCGTTAGCCGAGATGTTGAGGGCCGATTTGCCCCGAAACCGCGGCTTGCGCCCGGGCCAGGTGTGGCCACCCCCCTCAACCACCACCAGGACCACCTCGGCCCCGTTTTTCCCCGCGCCATAGCAGCAGCGGGTCACCTGCAATTCATCTTCGGGCTTCGAGAGCACTTCGGTCACCTGCGCACGCGGGTCGCATTCGTTCAAACTCACCCAGGTTTCGATGGACTCTGCGACTGTCTTGCCTCGGAACGCGCCGCGAGTTTTTCCCGCCGCCGTCTCGAACGGAACCATTTTGTCGTTCGTTCCGTGAAAGTGGATGATGGGCACCGGCCGTTGCGGGACACATTCGTCCACAGCAATGGTGCCGGCGACGGGCGCAATGGCGGCAATTCGATCTGACATTTCCGCTGCCAACCGGTAGCACATCATCGCGCCGTTACTCATGCCGCAGGCGTACACCCGTTTTTGATCGACGTTGATAACCGTCGCCAGATCGTCGAGGAGTTTACCGATGAAGGCGACGTCATCGGGCCGACGGGCTATGACTTCCCAGTCACCTCCAGCGTTCCAGAACAAAAGCGACGACTTCCCGGTGCCGTTGGGATAGACCGCGATAAAGCCGGCTTCGTCCGCCTTGGTGTTCAGGCCACAAAATCGCGCCATGCTCTCGGCGTTCATGGTGGCCCCATGCAGGGCCAGCACCACCGGTGTCCGTTTTTTCGGATCGTAGTTTTTGGGGACATGCACGAGATAACTGCGCTGCAGGCCATCGACCGGCAGCGAACGCTCGTGATCCCCTGCGGCGAGGGCACGCGTTTCGGGTGGAGATTTGTCGTCACCACACGCCGGCCCGGCGAGGAGTCCGCACACGCACAGGATCAGAAGCGAACGAACGAATCTTCCCATCAGGTTGCCTTCCATTTACGACCGTGTTGGGTCCGGAACGTACCGCGAAACCGCCACGAGTTCTCGGCGAAGTCGCCGGCGGTGTCTCGACATGCGAGGTTGCGATAATCCGCTGGCAATTCGTGGCACGTCAGCGACACGCGAGCCGAGCATCGTGCTTGCCAAGAATTTGAAGATACCGAGCAGACGGTCTGGCGTGAATGCCAGTCCGATTGCGACGAGGGTTAGAGTCGGCGGTAGAATTGTTTGTTAATCATTTGCCAAGAACCGCAGTCGTCTGTGGGTTGCCGTTGGACCTGGGCGCTGAGATGAACTTGCTTTGGGGAAAGTGCACGCCAGTCCCGACACCGGCGGAGCGAGGCCCGATGTTCGCAGGTCGCCGGGCCGAGAGGCCGGCTTGACGATGGCCAGAATGAGGCGTATGATGCTGGTTCTGAAGGAATTTGGGCGGTTTGATCCCAAAAGGCATTCCATCTTGACTACGTCCGCTGGCACTTGTTGCCGGCCCTGAAAAGCTCACTGAAAATGTTCATTCTCCCGATCGCCATTGAAATTCGAATTACCCCGATTCGGGGGTCTGGGGCGTAGGGTCCACTGTCAAGTCTTGAAATTCTGGCAACCCTAAGGCCCTTCTGGACCTTAGGGTTTTTTCTTTCACACGGTTCTCAATCTCGACGTGCCGGCGGTTTCCGGTCAGAGTGGCAGAGGAAGTCATGACTCGCGATATCGAAATTTACGATACCCTGTTGCGCGACGGTTCGCAGGGAGAAGGTGTCAGTTTCTCACTCGATGACAAACTGCAGATCACCCGCCGACTCGACGAACTGGGGGTCGATTACGTCGAGGGCGGCTTCCCCTACTCGAACGCCAAAGACGCCGAGTACTTCCGCAAGGTGCGGGAACTGCCGTTGACCCACGCCAAGGTCTGCGCGTTCGGCATGACCCGCCGCCGCGACTGTGCCGCCGCCGATGATCCGGGCCTGAAAGCGCTCGTCGAATCCGGGGCTCCCGTCATCACCATCGTCGGCAAAGCCTGGCAGGCCCAGGCGGCCAGCGTGCTGCGCGTTTCCGCCGAGGAAAATTTGGCCATGATCGGCGAGAGCGTCAAGTTTCTCGTCGGCAGCGGGCGGGAAGTGATGTTCGATGCCGAGCACCTCTTCGATGGCTACAAATCGAACGCCGAGTACGCCCGCGCGGCGATCAAGGCCGCAGCAGAGAATGGCGCTTCGACGATCGTGCTGTGCGATACCAACGGCGGCACGATGCCCGATGAAGTCGCGGTGATCGTCGCAGACGCCGTCGCGTTGCTGAGCCCGCTGGGGGCCAAGGTCGGTATCCACTGCCACAACGATTGCGAGCTGGCCGTCGCGAACAGTCTGGCGGCGGTCGATGCCGGTGCCGCGCAGGTGCAGGGAACGATCAACGGGTTTGGTGAACGCTGTGGCAACGCGAATCTGATTTCGCTGATCGCCAACCTGGCCCTCAAAAAACGCGGGTACCGGGTATTGGGGGGGCGTGACCTGCAGCACCTGACTGAGTTGTCGCGATACGTTTACGAGACGGCCAACATGCAACTGGCCAATAACCAGCCCTTCGTGGGACGCAGCGCGTTCGCCCATAAAGCGGGTCTGCATGCTCACGCTGTGGCCCGCGATACCACGAGTTACGAGCACCTCGATCCGACCCTGGTCGGAAACGAACGTCGAATTCTCGTGAGTGAATTGTCGGGCCGATCGAACATTATCGCCATTACCGCCAAGCACAATCTGCAGTCGGATCTGGCCTTGATGGACCGGATCCAGACGGCAGTCAACGAACGTGAGGCGCAAGGGTACCAATACGAGGCGGCCGAGGCGTCGTTTGATCTTCTGGCCCTGAAGCTGGCCGGTCTGTTCAAGTCGCACTTCCAGTTGTCGCGGTATCACGTGGAGATCACGACGACGAATTCTGACGGGCAGAACCATACCCAGCCTGCGGAAGCGACGGTCAAGGTGGTCGTCTTGGATGGCGAACAGAAGATTGAACGTTACGAGGTGGCGGTGGGAGACGGTCCCGTCAACGCGCTCGATGCCGCGTTGCGGAAAGCCCTGGAATGGAAATTCACCCGACTCCGGGAAATGCGCCTGGCAGATTACAAGGTGCGTGTCGTCAACGGAGAAGCGGGGACGGCAGCCCGGATCCGGGTCTTCATCGAAGCCACCGACGGCAAAGACCGCTGGACGACGGTCGGAGTCAGCGAGAACGTCATCGACGCCAGTTGGAAGGCGCTGGTCGATGCCATCGAATATAAGCTCTGCAAAGACGAGAAGAAGTAGGATTTTGGCTCCGGCGCCCGGGAGCCATGGAAGACGCCCCGGCTTGGGGCTGCAAGCCCAGGACTCGGGTGGCTCGTCTGGGTGCGGTGCCGTAGCTCAGCTGCTGCCTGTATGGACACAGTGCGCCGGATCAGTATGGGAGCCATCCCTGCCCGGCGTAGCGCTGGGGCAGCAGCGCGGGGTGAATCAGTTCGGCGAGGATTTCTGCTGAGTCGACCAATCGCGGCCCGGGACGATTGAAGTACTGATTGCCATCGGTCAGAAAGACGCGTCCGTTCCGCACCGCGTGCAAGTCGTACCAACCCGGCTGCTCCGACAGAGATTGCAGTTCGGCACGCGTACGGGCGATATCCCAGCCGCAGGGCATGAGGACCAGCAGATCGGGATCGGCCGCCTTGACATCGGCCAGCGTCATCCAGGGAGAATGCTGCCCGGCCACGCTTAACAGATTGGTTCCGCCAGCCAGTTCCACGAGTTCCGGGACCCAGTTGCCGGCCGACATCAGGGGACCGAGCCATTCTATGCAGACGACCGTGGGGCGATAGTTGACCTCGGCGACCTGTCGATGGATCTCATGCA
>JAFEBR010000893.1 GCA_018242565.1 Planctomycetota bacterium
AACGCAATGTGTGAGGCCTACAATCGGTTTTACGTCGTTGAAAAAGAGGCCGCGTTGCGGTCGCCCTTGATCGCCCGTGCTGGTTTTGTGCCGCTGGTCATGGTGACCGTTGATCGCCTGCTGGAGCGCTTTCCGCTGTTGGAAATTCCAGTGCCCCGGATTCATCCGACTTAGTCCCTTGCGGAAAATACGGGACGGACGGCGAACACGGGCGCGAGAACATTGAACAAGTCCCCCGCCGTGGCGTGATTGTCCCTGGCGTTCAACAACCTGCAATTCTGCGGTATCGTCAGCTGCCACGAAAGAATTGCGGCAAGGTGTGAAAGTGCTGGGACCTGTGGCGAACCGCTTCCTGGGAGTTTCACGTGACTCATGCGGAATACTCGGCGGCATTGAAACGGGCCAGACTCTGGGCCGGCGTGGCTCATGCGGTCGCCGCGGTGTTGTTGATGATCTGCCTGACAGGTCTGTGGTTCCTGTGGTTTTCTGAAATCCAGAAAATGGCCGTGGTCTTCCGCGACAGCACCCGGTCTGTGGCCGATGATGGTGTCTACGGTGCGTGGATGGGCCTGTGCTGGGGATTCACGATCGTTGTGCCGTCGCTGGTCCTGCCGTTGTGGCCCGTCGTCGTGATCCACCGGAAACTGGGTGGCATGTGTCCGAATTGCGGTGCCCTGTTGACCTGGGGCCGACGACCGATTCAGATAGAATCCTCGGGTGTCTGCCGCAAATGCCGGTTCGTTGTCTTCGATGTCGGTTCATCGGAAGAGGCAGGATTTTGATGCTGAGCATCCGGATTTCGCGGTGTCGGAATTTCAGACGGGTCCCGCGTGCACTGTGACCAGATACCGTCACCTGTGGAGGGTCAATAAGCATGGCATGTTCCCCAAGTCTGCATCAGGCTGTTGAGGCAGGCGATCTGGAAACCGTGCGGCAATTGATTGCCGCGGGTGGTGCGGTCGATCAAATTGACAATGGTCGGTTCAACGTGACGCCCTTACTCGTCGCCAGCCGACTGGGGCACCTCGCGATCGTGCGAGTCCTCATTAAGGCGGGAGCCCAAGTCAATCATGCCGATCACGACGGCTTCACCTCGGTGAACAGCGCGGCTCGTGCCGGGCACTGGGAAGTCGTCAAGTTTCTGATCTGGGAAGGGGCCGATGTAACGGCGGCCGACGCCACGGGCGGCAATGTTCACGACTACCTGCGACGTTGCCGCAGTCAGCGGGTACGAACCGAAGTGCAGGCGGTTCTGGATGCCTGTTGCGGTGGCGCTGAATCAAAGTCGTCATGAATCGCACCGGCCGCAATCGTCGCCTTGGATGTGTCGCGGAGACTGCTGATTCTTTGGGGCCGTCAGGACACGCCTGCGATTGCCATGAAATCAAACCGTCCGGGCTGGTTCGCCTCTGCGGAGACTCGTTGCGGCTGTTTCACGCCGGAGGAATTCGCGTGGTGCAGGATTCGGCGCGGCAGTCTGCGGGACGAACAAGATGTACCACACCGGTCAAACGCAAAAACGCCTCGTTTTCCGAAAAAACGAGGCGTTTTTAGAGATTTGGCGTAGGCCAAGGTACCCCCAAGGGGGGTCGAACAAACATGCAAAAACCCCGAGAAAAGTGGGGTTTATGCCTCAGGGCGCTCCAAAAGCGCTCCATTTTCGACTGACGCCCGCAATTGCCACCCTGAAATTGTCGACGAGCAACAGACACCCACATTCCCCCAAGCCGACGCCGAGCCCGTCAACATCTCGCCTGATGAACTCGTCGCCCAGGCCGCCAACTTGCCGCCCGACCAACTGGCCCGATTGCTCGCCGCCCTGGCCCAGCAACTGACCGCCCGAGCCAGCCCACCGCCGCAACGCCCCTGACCCGATCCGACCCGCCCGCCGGTTGGCCTTACACATGCCCTCGACGTGCCACATGACTCCAACGCCATCGAACGCCGATGCCCCAGCTCGCGAACCGCCGCCAACTCAGACCCGCGGCCCGGCAATCGGCCCGCGCTCGTGCGACCGATCGCCACCCCGACAGGATTCCCCCTGGTCGCCGATCGCGTCCCCCAGCCTTCCGCAGGCCCGCCCGGCCGCGCTACGGACGGCCTCGCCTGCGCGAGCCCGCAAGCTGCGACGACCCCGGGCAGACATGCCCCTCACTACGGAGACAACACCCGGCCCAAGTCCCGACACATCGAGCACGCCGCCCCGTCGGCCCCAGGTCGCGACAGGATACTTACCGCTGGCCATGCCCGCGCGAGGATGTCCCCTGGCCGCGCATCCCGTGACCGAGGCCCACGCCGCACCACTCGGAATAGTTCCCGACAGGCTCGGCTTCGCCTGCGCCAGCCTAACGAGTCCCCCGAGCACAGACGGCCGCTGTCCCTCGCGGTGAGGACAGGACCGCCCGCCCCGCGTATAGCAGCCCGACCCCGAACCGGCCCCGAGGCCTGACACCCGGCCCCCACCCAGCAGGCCAAGACCGCGGGCCCGAGCCTGCGCCCAACTTGCCCCAGATCCCGAACACTGGACGATCACTCCCGCCCCAGTTCGCGGCGCACCGAGATCGCCGGTCCGCATTCCCCAGGTCGCCCGAGGACGCCCCCCGCTGGCTTTTCCCGCGCGAGGATTTCCCCTGGCCGCGGATCCCGTGCTCGAGGCCCACGCCGGACCGCTTGGAATAGTTCCCGACAGGCTCGGCTTCGCCTGCGCCAGCCTAACGAGTCCCCCGAGACCAGACGCCCGCTGTCCCCTGGGGCGAGGACCGGACCGCCCGCCCCGAGTACAGCCGCCCGACCCCGAACCGGCCCCGAGGCCTGACACCAAGCCCCCACCCAGCAGGCCAACACTGCGGGCCCGAGCCTGCGCCAAACGTGGTCCAGACCCGAACACTCGACTATCACTCCCGCCCCAGGTCGCGACGCACCGAGATCGCCCGTCCGCATTCCCCAGGTCGCCCAAAGACGACCGCCGCTGGCGTTGCCCGCGCGAGGATTCACCCTCGTCGCGGATCCCGTGCCCGAGGCTCACTCCGGATCGTCTGGAATAGTCACCGACAGGCTCGGCTTCGCCTGCGCGAGTCCGCCGACATCGAGGGACCGCCGCCCGACGTCCCCATCGGAGAGAAAAGCACCCCTCACACTCCCCAGTCAGCTCCCGAGACGGCCCCGGTACCTCGCCAACCCCCGGCGAGCACTTCCCGCACCGAAAAACCTGCCCCCGACACCGTCCCGCCCCCCCGCAGCAGCGCCGGCCCGTCGGCCGCTCGCTTCCATCGCTCCCCGCGGGCCCCGGGCATCCGTTTCCGTGCTTTCCGCAGCGTTCCGCACTCTCCCGCACGCTTCGCCGAGCGTCCCGCCGCCCCCCCCGAGCATCGGCCGGCGCTCCCGGACGCCCCGGCCAGCCCCCAAACCTCTCGGGGGGTCCCCCCCGCCCGAAGGCGAAGCCGGACTACGTACCCCCACAAATCTCGGCGATATCACCAAAATTTGCCCCACCCTACTACTACCATGGCGAGGAGACGCACATTCGACAAAACCACACGTCCCCAGGTCGCCGACTGCCGCACGATTTCGTCACTGTCCGCCGGTCGCTGCGCGCGTTCCGCAACGCAGGCCCCGTGCCTCAGTCTCACTCCGCATGATCCCCCGGCACGTCGATACGCCTCTTGACGCTTTGAGACGGTTGCCCGATACCACCGTAGACAAGTCCGAGCCGCCGGCTCTCCCGGAGGTACTTCCGGGCGCACGAAATAGCGTCGCGCCCGTCGGACCCTGAAAACCAGTCGGTAGCTGGCATCGTACCCCCTAATACTACCATCCGACCTCAGGGGGCCGGGGGGGACTTGCGGACGCACCGCCGGAACCCCATTCCTCGACCGTCCGCACCCACCCGCACGGCCGCAATTCCAGCGGCCAAAAACCCCGCGTGCCACGACCGCGGACTCCCGTGATCACAACACATCCGAGCCGCTTCCCCAGGCCCCGGCATCCTCGCGCCACCGACCACGTCACAGACCGGAAACCGGCATGTCACCCCGTTTCCGGTTTCCCCCAGGCCGCGCTCGTGTCGATCGCCGTATCGTCCCTGGCGGAACCGTTTCGCGACCTTCCAACGGAATCCATTTCCCATCCGCGCCCCGGTGCCCCTGGTACCCTGCGCCCCAACACGGCGACCCTTCGCCAGCCACCACGCCTCTCGACCGTTCCCCGGAGTGTCACGCCCCGACCGCTCCCCCCGGATCCGTATGCTCCAGTCCACAGGCTTCCGGTCGACGCGCGAAGGAGAACAGACCGCCTGCACCGCGGAATCGCCACGCCCCGGCCCGTTTGTCGACTGCCTACGACGGAAACCAATCCGCGGTGACACCGTCTGCCCACCGGATACGCTTGGCGATCGCCTTGAACCCGGAATCTGATCCGCCAGGTCGCGCGACCAGACGCCGCCGCAACACAGCGAGCGGACAATTCGCTGATTCACCAGGGTGCCACCCGGAGCCTTTCTCTGCGAGCACCGCGGCCCGCACCGGCAGGCAGGGCGATCCTCTGCTCTGCGGGCCCCTCCCCCCTTGCCGGCCCCCCCGAGCCCCCCCGGCACTCCCCCCTCCCCGCATATCGAATCGGTTGTCTCGGCCAACCTCACGATTTTGTCGGGGGGGCCTCTCAGGGGGGAAGAGCCCTGGCCGCCATCACGGCGGACGCGACGGCCCGCCCGCCTGCCGACGCGATCCGCTCTCACCGTTTCTTTTCCCCCGGCATCCTTGCCTCCCGCGGGGCGCCCACCGGCATCCCTGCCGCGGCGTCTCGGCCGCCTCTGCCCCGCCCACCCGGCGGCATCCCGCCTCCCGGGCCATTCTCGCCCCGCTGCTTGGCAACGCCCTGGCCCGCTCCACGCGTAGGGAGACGTGCCACCCCGGCCCAGGAGTTCTTCCGCCGATTCTGTGCGCCCGGCATCGTGCCTCTCGCGGCCTGCGGACCGGCATCCATGCCTCGCCGTCTCGGCCGGCTCCGCCCCGCCCCCCGCCCTACCGCTTCGCGGGGGCCCGTGCGGCATCCAGCCTCCCCCACCCCTGCTTACCGCGAACCGGCAAGCCGGTCGCGGGCTCGCCCACGTCGATAACACAGCGTTCGCCGTATCAATCGCCCTACCCGTGTCGCCGGCCTTGCGGCCCGGAGAGCACGGCGCCGCCTGCGGCGGCCCGAGCCGAGCCCCGTCGCGACCGCATCGCGAAAAATTAGTCTTGACACGGGGCGCCAATCGGTAAGAGTGCCCCCATTCCTCAGATGTGATGCAATGCCGAAGTTGCTCGACCCGACAACTGCTACCAAGACCAGAAAATACGACTCGCGTTTTATTCACTCATCTGAGTAATTTGGCCCGCACGAAATCGACCCGGCACTTTCACGCGAACACCGCTCACACAACGTTAACCTGCCACACGCCACTGTCACCATGCCAAAGAATTACCACAAACATGCCAATGCAAAAAATCCCATCTTGCACCATTAGGCGATCTTTGATAGCTTTCGCGACGTCCAAAAACGCCGCAAGGCCATCCGCTACCAACGGACAGCCTTGGGCACTTAAAGTTTTTTTCGGCAAATCCAGCTTCACCTTGGGAGAGAGCTGCTGGACATTGCCTCTGCCTACTGGGGTCGCTTTACGCGCCGCCAATGACTGCGATTTGTAGCAAAACTTTTGACGCTGTCAAGTCGAGAACGGCCAAACTGGCCGCTCACTTCGCGATCGCCCGCGC
>JAFEBR010000894.1 GCA_018242565.1 Planctomycetota bacterium
ACATCCGCTCTACCAGCGCGTCGCCGATGTGGTGGAGCAACTCGCCTGCAGCACGGCGGCAGACGGTGCCTACGGAGCGGTCGGCGCTGTCGTGGGGGCCACCTATCCAGAAGAACTCGCGGAACTGCGGCAGCGAATGCCCCATGCGCCGCTGTTGATTCCAGGCTACGGAGCCCAGGGGGGGGCGTCCCGCGACATTGCGAGTGCGTTCGACGCGTCGGGGCTGGGGGCCCTCGTGAACAATTCGCGGGGCATCAACTTCGCGATTCAGCGGAAGGAATACGCAGCGCGATTCGCCCCACACGAATGGGAGCAGGCCGTCGCCTCCGCCACCCACGATATGATCCGCGATCTGGCCGAGAATACACCGGCCGGCCGGTTGCGCCCCGCGAAATAAGGAACAATGTCGACTTCAAAGCGCGGGCTGGTCGACGAGGCCGGCTCGCTGTGGGCTGATAATCTGACTGGGGGCGCGTTTGGCGACCTGTTGTGCGGTGAAGGCCCGGCGTCTGTCGCAGACATGGAGTTTTGACCACAAACCGTGCGACCGCTACAGTCCGCCTGAAAGGACGTGCAAGATTTTGCACTCCTGGCAATTCTGTGTGTCGAACATTCAATCCTCGTAAATTGCGGATTAGAATCTGACAGACGCTTCTCGTTTGTCCGGCATCTTTCAGTGCCGCTCCTGTCGCGACACTTCGAAGTTCTTCGGTTCTCCTGTCTGGTTCTGCCATGCCCTGCCGCATCGGCACTTTGTGCCTGCTGCTGATTGCCGCAAACTGCAGTTCCGTGGCGCTGGCTGCCAAGCTTGGCCACCGTGAACCCTTGCGCTGGGGGGGAGACCAGGAAGGGGGTGGCCCCTACATCTTCGCGCGCGATGACGACCCGACGCGGGTCATTGGTTTTGAAGTCGATCTCGCCGAAGTTCTGGCCCGTCGCATCGGACGCAACGCCCAGTTCGTGCAATGCGAGTGGGAACAGATTCTGCCGGTGCTGACCCGGGGCAACATTGATGTCGCGCTGAATGGTTACGAATACAACGACCAGCGGGCCTCGCGTTACCTGTGTTCGCTGCCCTATTACATTTTCGAACTCGGACTGTGCGTCAACAGCAAGCGTCAGCAGATTCGAACCTGGGACGATTTGCAGAAAACGAAGCCCGATGGCACAGAATGTCGGGTGGGGGTGCTGGGGGGATCGGCCGCCGATCGCTACGTGACCGAAGTCTACGGGGCCCGCTGCCAGGTGATTCGCTTCAAGGGGAGCACCGAGGCGATGTGGCAGGTGGAAGCCGGGCAAATCGATGCCACGGTTCAGGATCTGCCGATTCTCAATTTCTACGTCGAACACCTGCATCGGTATCCCGAACTCGATGTCGTCGACCAACCCGCCGCGCGGGGCTACTACGTCATGTATGTGCGCTCGGAGGAGCCGCGGTTGCTGGACCAGTTGAACTTCGCGCTGCGCACGCTGCGCGAAACCGGAGAGTTGCGCGAGATCTACGAACGCTACGGCATCTGGAACACGACCCAGGAGGACCTCGATGAAGTCTGGGCCGGCTGGCACACCGGCCTGCGGGCGAATCGTCAGGGGCCCTGGGAGACGCTGCGGCAGCAGATTCCCCTGTTGCTGAAAGCGGCTGCCGTCACGGTCGCATTGGCCGTCACGTCAATGCCGCTGGCGATCTTGATCGGCTTGTGTGTGGCCCTCGTCCGGTCGTGGAACCACCCGGCTCTGGGGGGAGGCACGGTGCCGTTGTCGTTCCTGTACCCGCCGCTGCGCTGGCTCTGCACCCTGTATGTCGAACTGATCCGGGGCACCCCGTTGGCCTTCCAGTTGCTGGTGGTCTATTTCATCCTGCCGAAAGTCGGTGTGCGGATCGACAATTTCTGGGCTGGCGTTCTGGCGCTGGCGGTGAATTACTCGGCGTACGAGGCCGAGATTTTCCGCCTGGGTTTGCAGGCGGTTCCCCGAGGACAGATCGAGGCCGCGCTGTCGCTGGGGATGTCGCGCCCCCTGGCGGTGCGTCGAATCATTCTGCCACAAGCCGTGCGGATCGTGATTCCCGCGACGGCCAATGATTTCATCGCCCTGTTCAAAGACACCGCCGTCTGTTCGGTTATCGCGGTCAACGAACTTTCCAAGCAATACTCGCTGGGGGCCAACACGACCGGACTGTTTCTGCAGATGGCCGCGGTGGCCAGTATTCTGTATCTGGCGATGAGTTACCCGTTGTCGCTGTTGGCCGGTCTCTTGGAACGCAAATTCCGGCATGACCTGCACGCCCCCTGAGCCTCGACTGCCTTTGCGGTCGCCTGGCCTGCCCTGTTTTGACTTCGCTACCATGCTCAGCATCACCCAACTCGCCAAACGCTTCGGACAACGCGATGTCTTGCGGGGGGTCTCGCTGTCATTGGCCGCCGGTCGGGTCGGCACGCTGATCGGCTCGTCGGGTTCGGGCAAGAGCACATTGCTGCGCTGCATTAACGGACTCGAAGTGTTCGACGCGGGCGAGATTGCCGTCGCCGGTGGACGCCTGACCGGGGCGGCGAACGACCAGCAGCGGCCGCAGCAATTGGCGTTGATTCGTCGCCGAGTCGGCATGGTGTTTCAGCAGTTCAATCTGTTTCCCCATCAGACGGTGTTGGGCAACGTCATCGAAGCGCCGGTGCACGTGTTGGGAATTCCCGTCGAAGTGGCCCGGACGGAAGCCCGCCAGTTCCTCGACAAGGTCGGTTTGGGTGACCGCTGCGAGAGTTATCCGGCACAGCTTTCGGGGGGGCAGCAACAGCGCGTGGCCATCGCCCGGGCCCTGGCGATGAAACCGCAGTTGATCCTGTTCGATGAGCCCACGAGCGCTCTTGACCCGAAAATGACGGCGGAAGTTCTGGCCGTGATGGCCCAGCTTGCCACCCAGGGGCAGACCATGCTGGTGGTCACCCACGATATGGATTTCGCCCGGCGGGTGTCGCACGACGTGCATGTCATGGCCGCCGGGCAGATCGTGGAATCGGGCCCCCCCGATCAAATCTTCGGCAGCCCGGCACGGCCCGAAACCCGCGAACTGCTGAATGCGAACGCCCCGTCCGCCTGACCGGGACTTTCGCCTATTCCGGCCGGTTGATCAGAGTGGGGCGCAGGCCTGGGCTACTGCTGCAGTTTCCATCCCTGGGGCAGGACCGCATCCTTGATGACGACGACGATGCCGTCGACGATCATCATGCCATCGCGCTCGTCGGTATGGTCGACCCCGGTCGCGTTCTGGATCTGCACCTGCGCGCCAATCCGGCAGTTCTTATCGACGATCGCCCCTTCGATGCGGGTGCCGTCACCGATGCCGATTTTCGGGCGTCCCGCCTCGGCGTCGTCATTCACCTCGGCGGTTGTTTGGAAATAGTCGGCCCCCATCACGATCGAGTTGCGAATCGTGACATTTCGGCCAATCTGGGACCGGACGCCAATGATGCTGTTTTCAATGACGGCCCCTTCCCCGATTTTACACCCGTCGGCGATAATCGCGTTCTTGATCTGCGCCCCGTGAAACTGCGAGGGGGGCAAGAACCGCAACCGCGAATACAGAGGCGAATCGGGAGAGATGAGTTGGAAGGGCGGATCAGGCTGCGTCAACTGGATATTCGCGTCGTAGAATGCGCGAATGGTGCCGATGTCTTCCCAATAGCCGTCGTAGAGAAACGCCTGTACGTGCCGTGAGCGAATCGCCGCCGGG
>JAFEBR010000895.1 GCA_018242565.1 Planctomycetota bacterium
AACAGGATTCAACCCCGGAGCGCATTTAAATAAAAATGGAGTTAGCCGCCGCAGCAATGCGGCGTGAGATCCCTTCACGGTGGTGGTGTGTGGGGCGAACGTGTATGGAATTCTCGTCCGCGGGCACCAATGATCGCGCAATGTTGCCTGGACCGTGAACATTTGTAGTTGTTAACTCAGTCGTCGGCAGCCATCGGCCCGCGGATTCTCAGCGGGGTATGGGTAGGGTTGAATGTGGCCAAAACATCGCACGAAAGCGATGTGGAGATAGCGTGGGTCTGTTCCTGGCACGGTAAATGGTGCAACCCGACGAATGCATTCGTCGGTCAGTGGAGGGCCGGACCCCGACAATGGTTGGCCTCGATCCATCGACTGCCGATTCCGACCTGCTGAATCCGTCGACTTTTGATGATCGCAAATGATACTATACGTTTCATTCCTTGTCAGTCATGTTTGGTCTGTAAAACTACGAATTTATCCGTTCAAGCCGGGTATGCGTTGGGGGTGTCAGAATGTTTCACGTGGCCGTTGTTGCGTTAGCGATTGCCGGACAAGTCGAGAACAAGGATCTGAACTGGGAAGGGGCCACAGATAAGGCTACACGCGGAGACATTACTGTCGCCATTCTTTCCGTTCGGCGCGGCAAAGCCTTTCTGCGGCATTTACGAGAACAGACGCAGTCTAAAGAAGAATTGCTGTCGGTAGCCATTGGTATTTTCAACAAGAGTGAAACAAAAAAATACAATTACCACGGTTGGTCAAGTAAGTCGTTTGACCTTGAGATGGAGATGCGCGGCCGTGCTTCGGATGAATTGGGAAATGGTTACAAGCGAATCA
Organism: Planctomycetota bacterium; assembly: GCA_018242565.1. Taxonomy (GTDB): domain Bacteria; phylum Planctomycetota; class Planctomycetia; order Planctomycetales; family Planctomycetaceae; genus JACQFH01. Next base: position 838 of record JAFEBR010000895.1, read on the forward strand.
AATTCGATATTTTCACAAAAGTTGCTGGACAGCTAGAAGATGGAGCATCGATTTATCCTGATAAGCCTCTGGTCGATATTTTGGTTTTTGAGCTACCGGTTGAAAAAGCTCGAGAGCTGCGATTGACCTTGCCAGGTGAGGCGATCGATTGGAAGGGGCCGATTCTACTGAAAGTCCCGATCGGCTCCATTGACAAAGACGGATATGTGTACAACTTTGCACAGGCTCAGGAAGAAAAGGAACGAGCTCAGGCAATAGAACGGCGAAAAGCAGAGGCAAGACGGCAAATGGAGATTGAAGCCAAAAAAACTCCAGAGCAAAAAGACTTGGAAAGAAAACGTGCTTCTGAATTAGCAGCCAATAAGAAGGCCATCGCTGAAAAAGAGAAATTGGAAAAAGATGAGAAAACGGCAGCGGCTCAGTTGAAGGCTGCTAACACGTTACTGAAAGAAGGGAAGTCAGAAGCGTATCGGAAGCAGCTAAAGAGAATTGTGGAGAAGTATCCGGACACCGATGCTGGGAAGGAAGCGGCCAAGTTGTTGAAGTAATTACCGATTCGGGCACTGCATAAATGGGGCCGGGTTAATGGCGAAGACCGCGGAGTACTATGTCACGACAGGCGATGTCGTCCGCGGACCAACGACGGCGCAGCGGTTGCGACAACTGGCTGCTAATGGGAAGTTGTCGAAAGACACGCTGATCGCACGTGGCGAGAACAGCAATTCATGGTTTCGGGCTGGTGATCTCGCGGGATTGTTCGATGGTGACCCCGCGGATGACAGCGAACTGATCGAGGGGCCTTTCATGGCCCTCTGGATTGGCTTTTGGGTCGCCCTGAAAGGATCGTTCGCCAAAATTCGGACCAATATACGTGAGTCGTCCGCGCGGCGAGCGGAAAGGCGTGCTGCAGCAGAAGAGGCTGCTCAAAAGGCAGAATCGGTGCAGAAGACGGAGTTGGTGAAGCGGCGGCCCGAAACTCCCGCAGTGATTCGGCCGGCCAAATCAGCGGACCGTTCGCAGTGCCCCTTCTGTTGTGAGGACATTGCCCGTGACGCAAGGATCTGCCGTTTTTGCGGCGAAGTTCTCGACCCGGTTCTTTATCGGGCGAAGGAGGATCGGGCACCTGTCATCAACATCATTCACCGGACCCCCAAATGGCATCCAGGCGTGGCGGCGTTTCTCAGTTTCCTGTTCCCCGGGCTGGGTCAGTTGTACAAGGGGGAAGTCTTCCGGGCGATCGCTTGGGTTGGCGTGGTAATCATGGGATACATGTGCTTTTTATTTCCCGGCGTGCTGGCGCAACTGGGCTGTATTGTTGATGCAGCCTGTGGCGATCCGTATGAATGACGTCTATTTCGACTGCGCGGTATCCGGCACGTTGATCGTCAGCAATCGGGCCTCGGACTGCCGGAGGATTCTACGGGCTTGGCGGTCGGTGAGTTTCGCCTGGCTGAAGGCAATCAGCCCCAGCTCGGTGTGGACGAGTGCCACTCGGACTTGCTTATTATCGGGTTCACTCGCCGGCGGGTTGGATGTGCTCGAAGATCGCATGCTGGGCTCCTGCCTGGGTGGCACTGGTCTCCCAGATGGTATGACCGTGGGCGCAGCGCCGCGAAGTGAACGTTTGGCAAGGGTACGGAAAATGATGATTCCAGGCAGAATACCTCGTAGCAACTGGCC
>JAFEBR010000896.1 GCA_018242565.1 Planctomycetota bacterium
CGATCGCGTAGACCGACTTTTTGAGATTATGGGCCACCTGGGAATTGAAGACGGTGGGAAACTTCTGTTCGATCCAGGAGTCATCCACTTGAGCCTCGGCCAGCAGGTCGGCCGCGTAGTCCCCGGCTCCGTGTCGATCAATCACATGCCCCAGGAGATCGGCCTCGGGCATGCCACTTGACGTGGGTGCATTCACCGGCATCATCAAGTATCCTTTTCAGCTTGGGAAACGAATTGCAGTCTGTTGGGGGGACCCGATGAATCCCACCAAAACACCCAATAACGATAAATATCCAACCACAAAAAGTCAAGAAATAAACATCAAAACACCCTTTGTTTGAGACGCTGCGCGCCTCCCTTTTTCCCCTCAAACCGACTATGCCCCGCCGAGAAGACGATATTGAATTTCAGGCCCAGGTCGCGGCCTGGCTATTCGATAAAATGCATTTCAAACAGGAGCAGATCGCCGAACATTTGGGGATCAAGCAACCTGATGTTTCCCGTCGGCTGAAAATGGCGGAAGAAAAGGGCTGGCTGTCTCGCCCCAGTTTTATCCGCGGGAAAGACATCTCAGACGCGCGGATGGAAGAAATCGAGAACGCGTTTTACCGACGTTTGCCCGATCTTCGACGACAGTTGGGTGCGCTTTCCAGCCAGCGTTTGCCCGGTTCAACCGGTCCGCGGGTCCATGTCTTTTACAGCGGCCCCAGCGCGACCGATAAGCTGGGCTACCAGAAGCGACAGGAACTGTTCGGTTGGAACGCCGCGCTATACGTGCATGAACTGGTTTCCAAAATGCAGCGGGTGGGAGTGGCGTGGGGCACCTCGATCGCCCGGCTGATTGACGGATTGCGGCCATTGCACCCGAAATTTGGACGCGACACATTGTTTTTCCCTGTGAGTGGTGAGCCGCTGCGCGAACGGGGAGAAGAAAACTCGGCCACGTCTCTGGCCTCGCAGTTACAGCAACTTGTCGACAAGTCGTCGCAGGGCCCCGGCTTGAACATGGTGATTCCCTGCATTCCGGATCAATTTGATCCCGGCGCGACGCAAAACATCAAGCACCTGCTGCTGGGCCAGGTCGAAGGATATCGGCGGATCTTTCTGGGAGAAGGGGGCCACAGTCCCCTGATCGACGAGATGGACACTTTGATTACCGGGGTCGGCACGGCATCGAAAACCAGTACCGACCCCTGGCTGATCGAACGCGTCAATTCGATGAGAAATGACCCGCCGTTAACC
>JAFEBR010000897.1 GCA_018242565.1 Planctomycetota bacterium
GACTGATGGTCTCCCTCTCTCTGCATTATGTCCTGTAGTATTTTATTTGTCAATAGAAGTTGTATTAAAAATGGATTCCGATAAGGAGTTTGTTTTGCGGCGGGGCTCGGTGACTGGCGACCCCCCCTGCCCCCCCTTCGCCAGGGGGGGAACATGAGGGAGCGGTGTTTGTAGAAGGGAGTTGCAGCAGTGCTGTGGGCATTTGTCCCCCCAGGCGCCGCTCGTTGCCGGCGATTTCTGGGGGGTCATCTTGCCGGGGATTGGGCTCACGTGTACGATCGCCCCTGGCTCGTCGGAACGCAAACGGGGCGTCGGGCGCAGCCGGTGTCTGTCATGCGACAGGAGATGGCAATGCTCAATGTGCTCGGAACAGCCCGGCGGGCCTGCGATGGCGTCACCCGGCGCGACTGGTTGACCGTCGCGGGTGCGGGCATGCTGGGGACCAGCCTGCCCAAGGTGTGGGCCGCCGAGCAGATTGCGACTCCCGTCGCACCCCGTGCGAAGTCGGTGCTGTTCGTCTTTCTCTATGGCGGACCGAGTCAGCTCGAAACGTTCGACATGAAACCCGAGGCACCGAGTGCCATCCGCGGTCCCTGGCAGCCGATCGCCTCACGCACTCCCGGCCTGCGGATCTGTGAACATCTCCCGGCTCTGGCCGCTCGGTCGGATCAGTACTGCGTCGTCCGGACCGTCAATCATCCACAGAACGACCACAACGGGACCCACTGCATCCAAACTGGCCGGCCTATTCCCCCGGCCAACCGCGGCGCCGATCAGGTGGATGCCACCGACATCGACTTCCCTGCATTTGGCTCGGTGATTTCGTATCTCGATACCCAGGCCGCACGGGGTGCCGTACCGGCGTTTCCGCCGTATGTCTATCTGCCCCGACTGCTGGGGCATTTCGCCGGGTATGACATCAACGGCCAATACGCCGGCTGGCTGGGGAAGAAATACAACCCGATGGCGACGGCCATTCGCAAGCGAAACGCCAGCGACAATCCGTTTTTCCGCGACTGCACCGACGACGAACTCGATTTCCGGCTGGCCGGGCTTGATCCGCAACCCGAGTTGACACTCGACCGACTCGACCAACGGCGGTCGCTGCTGACACAACTCGATGCCGAACGCCGCCGATTCGATGCGGCTCAAACACCGGCCACGCGCTACGACGAGTTGCAGCACCAGGCGCTGTCGCTGTTGATGTCTCCTGAGATCGCCGGCGCGTTCGATATTCGTCGGGAACCAGCCGCGCGTCGCGATCGCTATGGCCGGAACCTGTTCGGGCAGTCGCTGTTGATGGGCCGGCGGATGCTGGAAGCGGGGGCCCGTTTTGTGACGGTGGCCTGGGATCTGGCTGTGCGTGGTGACACCTGTGGCAGTTGGGACATGCACGCCTGCCTGCAGCGGGTGATGAAGAATCATTTGTTGCCCGGACTCGATCAGGGGCTCTCGGCGCTGCTCGACGACATGGGGGAGCGCGGCCTGCTCGATGACACGCTGGTATTTGTCGCCGGGGAAATGGGGCGGACGCCACAGTTCAACAACCGCGGTTCGGACGACGGGCGCGATCACTGGACGTATTGCTTTCCGTGTCTGTTCGCAGGGGCGGGGGTGGCGGGGGGCACGATGTGGGGCGAATCGGACAAACACGCAGCCTATCCGGTGACGAACCCGGTCTCACCGGCGGACCTGGCGGCGACGATTTACGAGTCGCTGGGCATCTCGCCCGACACGCGGATTCCCGATCCCCAGGGCCGGCCGACGCCGCTCGTCGAAGGGGGCCAGGCGTTGCGCGAGATCTGGGGTTGATGGACAGTCGTTGCGGGACAGCACGCTGGCCCTCAGACCGCGTTTGCGCCACCCACGCCGCGTACTCTCTCCGTTTCGAAGGGGGAGCTCGGGGGTCATCGAATGGCTCATCGCCGACTGCGACAAGACCGACACACGCCGGGAACCGATCGGTCGATCGCAAACCAGCCCGCCAGGCTCTGCTCCTGTCCAGGTGAGGTCCTGCGAGGTGAGCTCAGTCCGCATCTGTCGGAGAGACATGCCTACATGGCAAACCAGTGGGGAGCGGGCGACGAGCTGTGCCGTGGGAGTGCGGACCGTGTAAGGTCATGGCTGGAATGGGCACAAATGGAGAGCTCGGTGACTGGCGACCCCCCTCGACCCCCCCTTCGCTAGGGGGGGATTTGGCGGGGGCGGTGTTTGTGGTTGGTGGTCGAAGCTGCGCCGTGTGGGTGGCACACGCCGGCGTCTCCTTGGGCCGCTGTTTCAATGGCTACTCGGCTCGTCGGAAGCGCGAGGATACGGCACACAGAGCCAGTGAGCACAAGCCGATGATGAAGGTCGCAGGCTCGGGCACGGCGGTGGGGGTGACGTAGTTGATGGCATTGGCGATCAGGCGGTCGATGTCCCCCGACGTATTGGGATACGGATAAGCCCCGTAGAAATTCAGGTTGACCACTTTGCCGCTGAAACCGTTGGAAACAATCGCCAGCGGGGCGGGATTGACGCTGTCGAAGCTGTAGACCCAACTGCCCAGCAAGGTGGCGCCGGGACGGACGGAACCCGACTGGATGTATTCGCCTTGAATGCTGGTCACGCCAGCGAACAGGGGAGACGAATGCACGTACGTTCCCAGCGAACTGGCGACATCGCCAGCGTATCCGGGACTCTGCAACGGGTCATATCCCCCCGTGGCCCAGCGACCACCCGGTGGAATGGCACTTCCCACCGACATCACGATAACATTGCCGCCGTGATCGACATAATCGGCCAGGTTATTTCCGAAGGTGGTCGCATCGGCGAACCCGAAGTTACTCCAAACGACGACCGTGGAATACTGTTCGAGAGTCGCCAGCGATGCAGTGGACGACTTCGAGTCGAAGGTCACAATATTACCAAAGTTGTAACCACCCAATGTGGCTCCATTCGCTATGCGGCCGGCCATGATATCGAGCCGATTGGGGCCATTGATCGGAGCGGTGGCATCGGCCCCGGCGACCAAAACGTCGGCACGACTCTCAGCAACGACGAACGCCGTCAGGATCAAAGCCAAGGCCGTCGAAGTGCTCCAGCGCAGCATAATACCCTCTGAGTCAATGGTCTGTGCGGTTCAATTGACTGGTTCATGTACCTGAGGAGTTCACAAACCGTCCCTACTCAGGGAAAGCACTATACTCAGCCTCATTTTGAATGCAAACAACAAGGCGGGCTGAAACTCGTGGTTTAGCGCGGAATTAAATAACTGGTGCATTTCTTCGACAGTGCCACCCACACGGAGTGCTGCGGGCGGGATTGAACTGTTGGCGACGGCTCGGTGACTGGCGACCCCCCCTGCCCCCCCTTCGCTAGGGGGGATTGGGTGGGGGCGGTGTTTGTGGGGCGCGAGCGAGAAAACCGGCGGCGGGTGCTGCCAAAGTCGTGGATCGCTCCGTCGATCCAACGCCGTGCTTAAACGCCCACGAAACAGGCTGATTCTGGAAGTGTAAGTCGCCCTGCGAATATCGCGTGACCTAGCCGACCGCCCCTGTGCCACCCAGAACGCGTTCTCCCCCCCTGGCGAAGGGGGGCGCAGGGGGGGTCAGCGCGCGACGCAGGGGCATCGACAATCAGACCGTCCAGCACACGTTTCCAACGACTCCGGGTGGCGGTGTCTGCTGTGGTTCGCTCGGTGACGCGCGACCCCCCCCCTGCGGTCGGGGGGGATTTGGCGGGGGCGGTATTCGCGGAAGGAAGTTGAAGCAGCGCCGTGTGGGTGGCATGGACGGGCGGTCAGGGGGTTGACTCGGCGGTGCGGATCAGCAGGGCGTGACGACGGACGAGGGGGTCGTCGGGATAGTGGCCTACGGCGCGGCATTCGCAATCGAACTGGTAAGCCTGTTGATTCGCGGCGGTCAGGGATCGGGGCGAGGTGGGTGTGCCTTTGGGGCAGCCGAGGCCCGGGGTCTGGCACAGGGATGCGGTCCCCGCCGGTCGGGGCATCCACTGACCGCTGCCGGCGGGATATTCCACGGGCCGTCCTGTGCGTTCATCGTACACAAACGCCAGACAGTGGGTGCAGTCGCGGACCGCGAGATGGGGGTGGGTCAACCACAGACGCACCCCCGTGATCAGTTTTTTGCAGAGGCCTCGTCGTCGGCGAAACGGGCCACGTGCTCATACACCCGCTCGAACAACGCGGCCGGCAAGGTGGCGACCGTGGCGGGGGTGATCTCCACGTGTCGGCCCTGAGAGTCGAACAGATCCCAATCGACAAGGCGCGTGGCCAGGGTACTGGCCACCAGTCGGGCGGCGGTGTCGCGACCGGCCGGACCATGGCTGCACAGGCGCACTGTCTGCCGGGCCAGACGTTGGCGTTCGGTCGCCAGCAGGGGTCGATAAGAGATCTCCAGTTCCGGATGGGTGGCACCGGACGGGATGATCGCTGTGCGGGTGTAGCCGTCGGGGATGTGCAGTGCGGGCATGGGTGGGTTCCGGGGGCGGTTGCGGAGGGCTGTGGGACAGATGGGCAATGGCGGGGGACAGGCGCTGACAAGTTGGAAACTTGTCCCACGAAAAAAGGGGGTCAGGTGTTGGTGATGGTGAGTTCGGGTGTGCCACCCACCGATTTGGCGAAACCGGCGAGGTGCAGGAAGATTTCGCTTTTGCCAGGGACCTGGGGCGAGACGTCGGCGAACTGCACCTGAGCCAATTGCAAAGTCAGGCTGTGGGCCCCGTTCGTAAACGCGAGCGAGGCCGCCGAGGCGCCGGCCGTGTTGGCTCCATAGAGATCGGCGGTGTCCCCCGTGAAGGGAACGACGGCCTGCAGGTGCACCGTGCGGTCGGTCGGATACAGGTCGGTCGCAGTGGGACTGTTGGCCCAGCGGGGGGCCAGGTGATTGTCGATGATGAGTTCGAACTCGGTGACGACCCGGGGCGCTCCGTTCAAGGTGACCGTGCAGTCCTGCCAGACGTAGGGCCAGTCGGTGGGGGGCGCCAGCGTGGGAAAGGGGAGCTGGCTGACGGTTTCGGTCGTCCCCAGCAATTCGACGAGCAACTCGACCAGGCCGGAAGCACGAGCGCGAAACACGGCCCGATCCACCCGACACGAACCATACAGAAAGCGCTGGGCCACCCGATCGATGAGGACGTCGAACTCGGGGAGCGCCTCGGCCAGTGTGTACGTGGGGGCCGTGCCAGCGCCGAGAATCCGCGGCAACAGCCAATTGAGCAGGCTGGGCGAGCAATGGTATTGAATCGCCCCCCGCACGGCGTACGTGCCGTCGCGGGTGCGCTCGGCGGGATGCGACCTCGTCCCCCGGATCCCCGCTGTTTCGAGAATGGTGAGTTGTTTGCCCAGGCGTTCCGAGACGAATTCGTGAGACTCGGTGAAGGCGGCCCAAGCCGTGCCGGGAGCGGCCATCGAGAGCCGGGCTTGCGAACCCAAAGAAGCAGACTGCATGGGACACCAGCAACTTTCCGTTAAACAGAACAGAGGGAGATTGACAGGCCAGGAATCAGCCTCGTGGTTCGCGCGAGTAACAATTCAGCAAGAGACGCGACACATACAACGCCCCGTGGAGCCAGGCCTCGCGGTCGACGATGTCGAGCGGTTGCACCTGGACGCGAAAGCAGAGGTCAGCCAGGGGCTGATCATGAAACAACTGTCGCAGCGACTGCCGCCACGACAGGTACAGGTTGAACTGGGCCGACTGATCCCCTTCATCCGCCGCGAGGATGGCAATGAGCACGCGGTAGACGACATCATCGCGGGTCGTCGTGCCGGCGAGCGGATCGAGTTGCTCGGCTCCACTGGGGGCGATCACGATGCAGGGAAACTGTTGCGTCGGCAGATCGGCCGGGCGGTTGCCGGGGACCTTCTGGATCAGCACCTGGGCACTCCCCAGGCCGGGGAGCGCGCGGGACTGAATCGACGATTGGATCTGCTGCAAAATGTCAAACAAGATGGCATGGGGCATGACGGACGTTCCTGTGGAAATTCAAACAGCACGCACTGGCACCTCAGCCGGGCTGGGCCTGGGTCAGGCAGCGCCAGCGGGAACCGAGACCCGTCAGCACGGCGGCGAGTACGGTCCAGCGCCCGGTGCCATCGTCGATGACGTCGCCTGGCGAAACCCCCGCCAAGCCCACGTCGAGCGCATTCAGGCTCCAGCGGGTCGTCGTCCCCACGAGACCCAGCGACGTGGCCGACGTCCCCTGGCGGGTGGATTGCGGACTCGACAGGGCGCCGCGGACGGTCACGGTCTCGATCAGGCCGGCTCGTTTCTGCAGCAGGGTCACGGTCCGACCGCCATCAAATGTCAGCACGTCGGCAGCCAGTTCTGACGAATCCATAAAGCGGGCCTTTCAAGAGAGAACACAACGACAAGACAGACGGAACGGTCGAGCCGGGGCGGTCGGCATGTGTTGACGGCAGGCTAAGTCGTGCCCTGGTCCTGACACTCGTGAGGTTGCTGGAACAGGCTGATCTGGTGATTCAGTTCGCGCAACTCGGCGTACAGCGACTGGCGATAGCCCACATGGTCCACCTGCTGGCCGTCGATCGAATAGGACGGCTTGCCGCCGTTGGAGGTGGGAGTGATCGCGGCCAGCTCGGCGATCACGTGGGCCCGGCGGGTCAGTAGTTGGCACAGTTCGGAAGACATCGGATACCTCGGTCGTTGGAACGGGAATCGGCAGCAGGTCAGGAGAGCCACCCAGTCATGGGGCAGGCGGGGCGCCGGCATTACAGAGGGCGGATCTCGCGGGGGTGTTCGCTGTTGCTGATGCCGTTGGCGGCGCAGAACTGGGCCCAGGCGTCGTCAGCCGACGTAGCGGTGAGTTCGAGCGTGGGATGGGTCAACGGAGTCGGACAATGCAGCGATACCTGAAACCGCGACCGGGCGGGTTCAGACACAGCCGGTTGCGAAACAGCAGATGGGGACATACCAGGAAGCTCCTTGAAGAACAGACACGAACCGGGAACAGCGAGCGCCACCAAGAACCGGCCACGCCGCGGGCCCGAGTTGGCACCCGGGCACGCGACGCGGGCCGGACGTGGTGGTGGGACTACTGCGAACTGCGGACGAGGACGCGGGGTTCCACGACCGCCGCGGCACCCCGTTCGCTGGCCTTCCACTGCATCACGATGTCGCGCTGGAACTCGGCCTCGCTGTTGGAGGCCGCCTGCACGACGGTGAGGGGGAAGTTCTCCATGTAATTGATGGCGCGGGCCACGTCCCCCACGAACCAGTCGTTGGTCGATTCCGAGGCGAGCGCCATGCGGGCCCCCAGCAACTGGCTGCTGATGATCCGGTACGACTGGATCGGATTGGGGGTGGCCGTGCGCGTCGGGTTGCCCGCCGTCGCAAAGCCCGGCGTCATGACTTCGATCTCGGTCGCCGTCACAATCCGCCGCGCGCTGTACAACTTCGAGCGCGTGACGATCAGGTCCTTGGGAGTGACCATGATCGGCTCACCCGTCCAGGGGTCGCGAATCGCGGCGAGGACCTGTTCGGCGGCATCGATGCTGGTCCAGTCGGTCAAGCCGTTGCCGGCGGGAATCACGTTGACCCAGGGGCTGGTCGCCTGATAGGTCGCGTACGTGGTGCCGCGCCAGTTGTAGCGGTGGGCCGTCGTATTCTGATCGATGAACGCATCGATCAGCCGTTTCTCTTTGTTGAGACCGAGGAACTCTCCCACTTCGCCACAGCGGGCCAAGAGCACTCCCGTGCGGTCGAAGAACACCGCCTCTTTCGTGAGGGCGTCGATCAAGCCGCGCTTGAGGGTCTGGGGCGTCTGGATGTAATCCTCGCTGACCCCCACGAGCGGATACGGACGACCTTCGGGCACCACCTGGGCCTCGTCGCCGATCCGCGAGATCCCGGCGATTTTCTCACCATTGAACTGCGTGGGAATCTGGGGGACGATTCGCGAGAAGACATATTCTTCCGCTGTGAACGCCTGGAGAATCCGGGTGTACACGACCTGCCCGGTGATGTTCGAGAACTGGGCCGTGTCGATGGCTCCGGCCCCCTCGGTGAGGCTGATGCCTCCACCGCCATGTCGCGGGTTCCAGGAATCGACGATTTCGCGGCCACCGGGGACAAAGTCTTCGAACAGCGAGCGAATCGAGATCCGCTGCAGGTCGATCTGACCGGTGGCGAGTCCCTCGGTGAGCGACTCCCACAGCCGATATTCGCTGTCGCTTTCGCACAGCACCTGGGCCCCGTTCGGGCACCGGAAGTATTCGCGGAAGTGCTGGCGGGCACGATCGCGACGAGCCGCCTGAAAATAACGGGCGAGTTGACGGGTATTCATCAGAGACACCTGCTTTCTGCAAAGAATTCGGAAATTACAAACGCCACGCACACCCGCTGGCGCGGGTCACGGCCGACCCGCGGGACTGGGGGTGTTACACAAACGCGCCGCGCTGCTGATACGCGGCGATGTAGTCGACGCCGACCACCTCACTGGCCGCCGACCCAGCCGAGACGTATACCCCGGCCTGCAGGTTGGCGAACGCCGTGTAATTCACCAGGTGCTTGATGGGCCGACCGGCCGTATCGAGCAGTTGCTGGGAATTGACGAAGAACGTGACCTCGGCGGTCTGCGCGTCGATCTCGTTGATCTCGACGCGCAGCGACTGCTGGGCCGGGCCGCCGGCGGTGGTCTGGCTGGGGGTCACCGTCTGCACGGCCCCTTTCGAGCTGACCGCCGACCAGACGTTCGTGTTGCCGACTTTGCACAGGCCGAACCCGTTGAAGCTGGCTTTGACACCGGCATTGCCGGGCTGCATCTGGCCGGTGGCAGTGACGACATCCGAGAAGCCGGCGAACAGATTGGCCTTATTGGTCGCCGCTTCGTTGAACTGCAGCAGCGCTTCATAGAGCAGCGGTTGCCGGGCCCCGGGGACAAACACGGCACCGGTGGTTCCCAGGGCGGCTTCGTTGTTGAGCGTGGCGCCGGTCGTGAGGAGGACGACGCCCCCGAACATGGCGGCCCCGCTGGCCACGGCCACACTGGCGCCCCCGGCGCCCGACGCGAAGCTGCTCCACAGGTGGGGGCTCAAGAACCATTCGAAATCGTCGAACACGCCGAACAACCGGCGCTCACGGAGACGTTGCGGCAAATCCAGAATCTTCATGGGCAGTCCTTCCAGGAAAAATGATCTACGGACAGACAGTTTCACATCACATCACAAGCCAGCGCGACAGGGGCCGGCCGGTCTTTCAACGCAGGGCTGCGGCCAGGGCCCGGGCATCCTGGGGCAGCGCCACCGGTTCGGCTTCGACGAGGGGGCGACTGACCGTGGGGCGCGCGGCTCGTTCCGGCACAGACAGCGCCGCACCACGACGATCGGGCCAGCTTTCGATGAGGCGGACGCGCTCATCTGCCGTCGGCAGAGCGGCCAGCAGTTGCAAACGCGTGCCATCGCAGGCGCGGTCGTGGTTTTCGAGCAGTTCGCGGCAGCCGGCCAACAGTTCCAGGCGGTCCAGTCGTTCGACCAGAGACCGCAGGTCGACCGCGGGCAGAGAGCCCGCCGTGTTCGTCGCCGGTGTCCCGCCCGCGGACGGAGCGGTTTCGCGTTCCGCCAGCAGATCGCGCAGTCGATCGAGTCGAGCCGGCAATTCGAGGCTCTGGTCATCGAGCAGCGAGGCGGTCAGCGTTTTGAGGGCCGCCGTCGTCTGTTGCTCGGGGGTCGCCTCGGCCTCGAACACGACTTCGGTTTCGACGAGGGGGGCCAGGTGGTCATCGGCCAGCAGCCGGTCGAGGACCGGGCCGTGGGTGGCCGACAGGATCTGGCGAATGGTACGGGACGCAGTGACAGACATCAGAGGTTCCTCGCTTTCAAAAAGGCCGGCATTGGTCGCCGGGTTCTGGACCACGTCCACCGAGCGGACGTGCTGAATGGACTCCACGACCGATTTCCCCTGCCGGAGGGCGACCCGCCCCTGGGCATTGTGCGACAGGCCGAAGCGGCGGGGATTGCGCTCGGCGGCTTCGATGATCACGGCGGCCTGCGGATGGCTCTTGAAGAAGTGCAGGTCGCCAAACACTCCGTCCGGACGCAGCGCCACACCGGTGATCCAGCCAAAGCCGGCTTCCACGGGGCGGTTGCCACCCGAATCTGGCCCGTCGGCATGGTTCAAGTTGACGCCGATGCCCTCGTACAACCGGGCCGCATCGCGGAGTGCTGCGTCGGAGTATTCGCGACGGTTACGCGACCAGCGTCCGAGAATCTTGACGCCGCGGATGACCCCGGCTTCGCGATCGACGGTGTGCGTGGACGAGAGTGTGAATTCAAGAAGTTCAGACATGAGGACCCTGTGCCAGCAAAAGTGAAACCAGAACAACAACGCAGCCGGCACCACACCGGTCGCGGTCCGGATGAGACGGGTTAAGTCGGCGCGGTGCCTGCCGCCCGGCGTTCGGCGTCGTAGTCGAGACCGGCCTGGGTGGCGGCGGTGCGGGGACTGAGAATCCCCAGCCGCATCTGCAATTCCTGCGTCTGCGCCAGTTGCAGCATGTCGCGGGTGGCGACGGCTGGCGCGTCGAGTTGCATGTCGAGCAGGCTGCGGAGGGTCTCCCAGGTCACGCCGTGCCGGGCGAACCGTCCGGCCTGCCAGGCCAGGTGCACGACCTTCCACGCCAGGGAGCGGAAGTGCCGTTTGTAGAACTGCTGGTCGGCCTCGCGGGCCTTCACAAACGGAGACTCGGCGACCAGGCTGCTGGCGTAGTTCGCGTGGCTGGAATCGGCCGAGATCAGGTACTCGGGCATGTTCCAGCGGACGGCGATCGCGCGGAGCAGGTATTGGCCGACCAGCAGAAAATTCGGGTTCCGCTCGGAGCCCATGGGGCCCGGCTTGTACTGCAACCCGGCACTGGGACGCAGAATGGTTCCGGGGGGATAGTACTGAAGTTCGGTGTCGCGACCGCCTGTCGCCGAACGGGTGTAACGCGACATGGGCACATCGCCGGCACCGACCTGTGTCGCCAGGGGGTACGTTCCCGGGGGCGTTTCGAGGATCCAGGCGATCGCGGCCTGCAGCGCGGCGCTGTGAGCCGTGTTGCGGCGGAGTTTGGCCTCGCGTTCGAGTTCCCCCAGAACCGGCAGGAAATCGGAGACGCCGCGTTTGGCGTTGGCGGGCACATTCCGTTTGAAGTGCTCGAGGCGACCGGCGGGGATATAGTCCCAATCGTGCCCCGACGCATCGCGGACGACGTGATAGCCCAGCGGGCGCTGGGTTTCACCGGCGACCGTGTGGACGCCAAACGTCCAGCACGAGGGGAATTGCGCGGCACACCCCAGCCAGTCTTCGAGGGGACGCGGATCGGCGGGTTCCGTGATCTGCTCGCATTCGAGGAACCGGGCCCGGACCCGCCCGCGGGGCTGAGGGGTGAGCAGCAGAAAGGCTTCACCCTCTTCGCGGCTGCGGTTGTGCGCTTCGCGATCGAGGGCCCCATAAAAATCATTGTCGTCCAGAAATTCGTCGAGGACCTGCTGCACCGCCGTCGCCAGGTGGGCGATGCGTGACGGCGTGTCGCGGCCCGCAGGGATGAGCGGCGCGGCGTCGGTGGATGGCGAGTCTTCGGCCACTGGGGGGCGACCGGTGGGCAGCGGACTGGCGGTCGCCGGGGCGAGGGGATGCACGGTGAAGGTCAGACCGGGGCCGATCACGTAGTTGGCAAGGGCCTCGAGCACTCCCGTATAGGTCGGTGTGAGGGTGGCGATGTGGCGGGCCCGGCCCCGGATCAAAGCCAGATCCTGCTCACACTCGTAAACCGGACTGAACCGTCCCTGCTGGCGGTCGGCGGTCGTGGCCAGCGGTCGGCAGGTGGAGGGCCCGAAGCCGGGTGAGTCGTTGAGAAATTCGTGGCGATCGACCAGATCGCCCCAGGCTTCGGCGAGCACAGGAGCGGGGGCGGGGGCGGTCTGTTCCCGCGGCCAGGGGGCGCGCGACGGTGCAACAGCGGACGGTGTACGGGAGGTCGGCATAGTCAGTCCCGGCGTCTCACGACGTTAGGGGTGAACGATCAGTCAGGGGCCCCTCACTTGCGAAGGACCAGCCTGACAGGTTGCGTGTGGTTCGTTATTTGTTCGTCAGCAGGGACGTTTCTCGTGTCGCTCTATCTTCATCATGTACTATTTTTTAATAATTGTCAATATCAATTTGTAGATTTTTCAGGATTTGCGACAAGTTCCACAGGAAGTCGTCCCGAGGTGGGCCAAGTGGCCACGAGCGTCCAGAATTCAGGCGGCGCGCGAATCAAGGGCCGCCGGGCTGCGCACCGGCCAGCACCAATCCACCACGTCGCACGGATCACCGGGAGACGGCATGGCAGAACTCTGTGGCCTGGGTGGCCTCAGGATCTGGTGTCTGTCCTCACCCCGCTGAGACCCCGGTCGGAACCTTGCTTTTTGTCCGCCAGAAATTATGATTTTTTTCTCGGGTGGCCCGTCTGCCCGCGGTGCCAAGTTCTGATCAGCCAATCTTTTTTCACTTCTTGCCGGGAGTTCTTACCGATGTTGCGAATTGCGATACGCGTCGCCGCGCTGATGATGTTCACCACGGCGGCCCAGGCCGGGCCTTTAGGAACGTACTACCTGACCGATGAAACGAACTTCACGGCGAATAACTCCACGCTCGACGCAATTCGCGGCAACGTGTACGTGCAGAACGCCTCGATCTACCAGGGACAGGAAGGGCCCGTGGCCATCGTGGGGGGCGCTGTGCGTACGACCGGGTATTACCTGGGTAATGGAGGAGGCGAATACATCACCGCCCCGGACTTGAACGTGTCCCCCAGCGGGAACACCTGGACGAATGACCTGACCGGGGTGGTGGGGCACCCGGTGGATGCCTTTTTCGATGGCACCTCGGACGGCACCTACAACTACACCCTGAACTACTACACGGGAGATGTGATCCGGACCGACCTGAACTGGGGCGGACCGGGAACGGTCCTCTTCAATGTCGGGGCGATCCATTTCGGTATCACCTATGACCGCTGGCACGACACCCTGTGGATTCAGCATTACGACACGGGAGACATCTCAGAATACTCAATGACGGGAACGCTGTTGGGCACGTTTTCCACGCCCGACGGTACGGCCGACCCGGTCTATGGCAGCACGGCCCTGGCC
>JAFEBR010000898.1 GCA_018242565.1 Planctomycetota bacterium
GGGGTTGGAAAATCCCGGGTTTGTGCGGACGTTTCAGGAACGTGGAGTCGAGATCGCGCACCTCGCGGAATTTCATGTCGGGCACACGCCGGAAATGAACGAAAACCGTGTGGCGTTACTGAAATTGCTGCACAGTGAATGTCGGCGGTTGTCGAATGACTCGTTTTTGCTGCTGCCCGGCGAAGAACCGAATATCCAACTGGGGGGCCACTGGATCAGCCTGTTCCCCCGGCCGGTGTATTGGCTGCTGCATCCGCGCCCGGAAACGCCGTTCGAGCAAGATGTTCCGGGGGTCGGCAAAGTGTATGCGATACACTCGGCGGCCGATGTGCTGCGACTCATGGAACGGGAGCAGGGATTAATGTGGACCGCACATCCCCGCACCAAGAGTTCGTTTGGCTATCCCGACCGATATCGACAGAGTGATTTTTATCAATCGGATCGCTTTCTGGGTGCCGCCTGGAAGGCGATGCCGGCCGACCTGTCGCAATCTCGTCTCGGAGTGCGTGTGCTCGATCTATTCGACGATATGTCCAATTGGGGCATTCCTAAATATGTGCTCGGCGAAGTCGATGTCTTTCGCGTCGAACCCCAGTCGGAATTGTACGGGCACATGAATATCAATTACCTCAAACTCGACCGGTTGCCTCGGTTTGACGAAGGCTGGCAGCCTGTCCTCGAGGCGTTGCGGCAAGGTCAGTTCTTTGTCAGTACCGGAGAAATGCTGCTGACCGATTTTCGAGTCGGGGGTTGTGAGAGTGGGCAGGTCTTGAAGCCTGGCACGGCAAGTACCGTCGATGTTGAGGCGCAAGTGCGCTGGACCTTTCCTCCGGCGTTTGCGGAAGTCGTGTGGGGCGATGGGAACCAGGTGTTTCGCAAGCGTGTAGATCTCAGCGATGGGCAGGCATTCGGCGGCCAGATGCTGCGGGTGCCTCTCGATGTGGCCCGTGCCAAGTGGGTGCGCCTGGAAGTCTGGGATATTGCCGCCAATGGTGCGTTCACGCAACCGGTCTGGGTGCGCTGAACGTGATCAGAGTTTGAGAGATCGCTTACCGGAACCCCCCTTCAGGTGGGACGCGGGCTTTGTCTGCCGGCACAGGTGACGCTATTCCGTCTCGGAACTCTGCGCGGTAGACTGCCAGCATGCCGGATATTCCGCCACCCGCAGAGCACAATGCCGCGTCGAGTTGCCATCTGGCTGACTCGGCGGTGTCCCCCCGACTGACCTGGCCGATTGCCGTGGCTGCAGGAATCACCCTGGCGACGATCGGTGTGTTACGTTGGAAGGGCCGGTTGTGGTGGGGCGCGTGCGGTGGGAAGGAACTGTGGATTTCGGCTGTCCAAAGCTCCCATTGCTCGCAGCATCTGATTGACCCGTATTGCTTCACCCACCTGCTGCACGGCGTGGCATTGTGTGGCATTCTGGCCTGGGTGTGGCGTCGCTTGCCGACGGCATGGAGCCTGTGTGTGACATTATTCGTGGAGGCGGTCTGGGAGATTCTGGAGAACTCACCCCTCGTGATTGACCGCTATCGTACGGCCACCATCGCGCTCGGGTATGAGGGAGATTCAATCGTCAACTCGCTGGGCGATTTGCTGTGTTGCGGCCTGGGGTATCTGCTGGCACGCCGCGTCGGTTGGCGGTGGTCAGTGGCGATGTTTGTGGTGACCGAGGTCATTCTGGCTGTCATGATTCGCGACAACCTGTCGCTCAACATTCTGATGCTGGTGTATCCGATCGAAGCTGTGAAGACCTGGCAGGCCGGGCCGTAGCTCAGAGGGAGAATCTACGACACCTGGCAACAACCGGCCGAGATTTCCTGCCGCGTGAGTTCTGTGATGGATTTCAGGAGCGCGTCGAGGCGCGTGAAGTCGCGGATGGTTGTGATTCTCGAATGATGTCAGCCCATGCGCTGCGAACAGGTGGCGGGTAAACTCGTATGCTGTCGACATCCTCACCGTCCAATCCCGATCCGCTTCCTGTTCCGGTGCCGCGACGTCGGAAACATCGTCGCGTGGTTGTGTATCTGGCGGCCGGGTTGACGGTGTTGGGCTTGCTCTGTGCCCGTCCGCTGTGGCACGTGTTGTCGACTGCCTGGAACGATGTGAACCAGCTGGAACCCGTGCCTCCGGGATTCGCCGACGACGTCAGTCGAATGAATCGCACCCCCATTGTGGAACGGGTGGCGGTGGCGGCCGATGCCGCCGAAGCCGAACGGCAATTGGCTGAACTGCTGGCCCGTGCCGAACGCGAGCACCTGCCGGTGACGATGGCTGGTGCTCGACACAGCATGGGAGGCCACACCATCGCCCCCGCTGGCATCGTGATTGACATGCTGCCGTTTCAGCAGATGCAGTACGATGCGGAACGGGAGTTGTTGCACGTTCAGGCGGGGGCCCGTTGGCGCGATATCATTCCGTACCTCGATCGGTTTGGGCGATCGGTGGCGGTCATGCAGTCGGATAACACGTTTACGGTGGGGGGATCGCTGAGTGTCAACTGCCATGGGTGGCAATACGGGCGTCCCCCCATTGCGGCAACCGTCGAGAGCCTGCGCCTGATGCGGGCCAACGGTGTCATCGTCCGGTGCAGTCGCACGGAACACGCCGAATTGTTTTCGCTGGTTCTGGGGGGCTACGGCTTGTTCGGCATCATTCTCGATGCCGAGCTGCGCGTGGTGCCGAACGAACGTTATCGCCTGGAGCAGTTTCTGGTACCGGTCAATCGGGCCCTGGCGACATTCGAGGAGCAGGTGGAACAGCGTTCCGATGCCGTCATGGTTTATGCCCGCATAGGGATCGTCCCCGATCGGTTCCTCGACGAAGTGATCCTGAATGTCTTTTATCGCGAGGCGGCATCCGACGGGCCAATGCCGGCTTTGACAGATCCGGAGTTGGTGGGTCTGCGGCGCAGTCTGTTTCGGGGTTCCGTGGGCAGTGACTATGGCAAAGAATTGCGCTGGGCCGCGGAAGCGCGCCTGCAACCGCATCTGAGCCAGCGTCATTTTTCCCGCAACCAGTTGCTGAATGAGGGATCCGACATATTCCAAAACCGAACGGCGGCGACAACCGACATTCTGCATGAGTATTTCATTCCGCGGGCCCAGGTGGAGCCGTTTGTCGTGGAATTACGACAGATCATTCCCCGCCATCGCTGTGATCTATTGAATATCACGGTCCGCGGGATCAATGCCGATACCGATTCGTTTCTGCGTTATGCCGATCAGCGGATGCTGGCATTTGTCATGCTGTTCAATCAACCCCGGACGGCTGAAGCCGATGCGCAAATGGCCGCTTTGACCCGTGAACTGATTGACGCTGCGCTCGCTGCAGGCGGGCGGTATTATTTGCCGTACCGCTTACACGCCACGCCGGATCAATTCCGCCAGGCGTACCCGCAGGCGGACCGGTTTTTTGAATTGAAACGGGAATATGATCCGCAGGACCTGTTTCAGAATCAGTTCTATCGAAAGTACCGGACCAGCCCCTGAATCCGGCTCGCGGTTCAATTGGCGGACCGGCCTTGCCACCCGCGCATGGGATCGATTCGACGGTGTGCGGTGCCGCGTCAGCGAGCCACGCGCTGCCTGACGATGTCCAGGTGATGGTTGATGTGCCCGACGAGCATATAGGCCAGGGCCCGGACGGTGACCGAGTGTCCAGAGGCTGTTCCGTGGTTGTCCCAGGCCTCAGGTGTGAGGCGGCGGAGCAGCAGCGAATTGGCCTGCCGCAGGAACAGGAGTTCTTCCACGAGAACGGCCAGCGTGGGGGTCACGTAGTCCGCCGCGTTGATGTAGTCGTTTTGTTCCATGCCCGGGAGCGGTTGCGGATCGCGCATGGCAAAGTGATGCAATCGCTCGGCGAAGATCCGTTCGGTGTCGATCAGGTGCCCAACGACCTGCTTGATGGTCCAGGTGTATGGGGCATGGAGTACGGACGCTTCGGCTTCCGGCAACTGGCCGAAGAATTCACGGACTTCTCCGATTTGGGCTTCCATCAGCGTGCGGATGTCACCCGCGGGGACTTTGTTCACATAAGTGCCGTAGTACGTGAAGTACTCGTCGGCGGTTGGCCGAGTGATGCTGGCAGAGGTCATGGAGAATCTCTCGTTAAAGGGCCGGCGTGACGTGGATAAACGTGTCGTAAAAGCCGCTGCCGCCTCCCCAGTCGGTGGGTTCTTCGGGCGTCAGCACATTGACCGAGCGTGAGTGGCCTTGCGCATCCTGCAGGCTGCCAAATGGCATCCAGGCAATACCCGGGCGGACACGCTCGGAATGCCGGCATTCGGCGACGATTGAGCCTTGTTCATTGGCGACCTGGACCAGATTGCCGTGCCGGATGCCGCGGGCGGCGGCGTCAGCCGGATGGAGTTCAATGAACAGTTGCCCCTCGCGATGACGATGCCGGGCAATGTGGGAATAACTGGTATTCATGTAGTGCAACGTTTTGCCCGAAATCAGTTGCAGTTCGCCGGCCTGGGCCTGACGAACGGATCCGGGGACAGGCAGCGGATCGATCCCCATCTGTTGGAGCTCTTCCGACCACAGGTGGGCCTTGCCCGAAGGTGTGGGGAACCCCCCTTTAGCAAACGGCCGCCAGTCGCGCTCGTGGTTGAGCCGGATCGAACCCTCGGCCAGCAACCGTTCGAATGTAATGCCCGCGAGCCACGGATGACGACTGTCGAGGGCGGTCCGGACGAGAGTCTCGTCACTGTCATAGAGCCATGGTTCGGTACGCCCCAGTGCTTTGGCGAGCCGGCGGATGAATTCGGTGTTAGACACCGACTCACCGACTGGCGGAATCGCCGGTTGATTGAGCGACAGATAATGGTGTCCCCAGGCGGGAACCAGATCGAGCGATTCAATCTGGCTGGTGGCGGGAAGCACCAGATCGGCAAACCGGGCCGTCTCGGTGATAAACAAATCGTGCACGACGGTGAACAAATCGGGGCGCTGCAACCCGGCAATGATCCGTGGTTGGTTGGGAACGGAAACGGCCGGATTGCAGTTGTACACACACAGGCTGCGAATGGGGGGCGCCAGCGTGGACGAGAGCAGATCATTGCCCAGGTCCCGCATGTTGAGCGTGCGGGCGTGAGAACGAAGTTCCTGCGACATCACGACTCCCGCGTGATTGAGCGTCGAATACTGCAGGGCTCCCGTGGACCGCGCGAGTCCCCCACCGCGATGGCGCCACGCTCCCGTCAGGATCGGCAGGCAGGCCAGCGTGCGGAACATCATGCCTCCGTTGCGGTGATGTTCGATTCCGATCAACGGACGGAGCAGCGCGGGAGTCGTCGTCGCATACTCGCGGGCAAAGAGTTCAATGTCCGTCGCCGACAGATCGGTCGCGGCCGCGACGCGTTCAGGCGGGAAGGACTTGACATGCTCGACCAGTGACTCATAGCCGAGGGCGTACCGATCGATGTAATCGCGGTCCACCAGACCGTCACGAATGATCACGTGCATCATCCCCAGGATGAGCATGGCGTCACTGGCCGGACGCAACGGCAGATGCCAATCGGCCTGTTCTGCCGTCCGCGTACGGATCGGATCAACCACGACCACCCTGGCTCCGCGCGAGCGCGCGGCGGCGATGACCGGCCAGAGATGCAGGTTGGTGACAATCGTGTTCGTGCCCCACAGCACAATGTACCGGCTATGGATGATCTCTTCAGGGTCAATGCCCAGACCGGACCCCTGGGTGGCGGCCAGGCCCGCCACCGCGACCTCGCCGCAGATGTTCCGATCGAGTTGCGAAAAACCCAGCACAGCCCAGAGTCGCCGATCGAGCGAAGACATCTGGATCATGCCCTGGTTGCCCGCCGAACTGTAGGGCAGGATCGCCTCGGGACCCGAAGTGGCGGAAATCTCCGTCCAGCGTGCGGCAATCTCGGCGAGGGCGTCGTCCCAGGTCGTCGGTTCGAATTGTCCGGATCCCTTGGCCCCGACACGACGCAAGGGCCGCAGGACTCGATCGGGATGGTAGACCCGCTCGAGGTAATGGTTCACTTTGGCGCACAACGTGCCCCGCGTGAACGGATGATCGGGATCACCAAACAAACGTTTTGCGTGCCCGTCCTCGACTTCCACGAGCCACGAGCAGGTATCCGGACAATCGTGGCCGCACGCGCCGCGAACAACAGGTAGAGCAGTGGCTGATGGCATGGCTGGCTTTCCGGCAACGGGGGCGTAATTCACACAAGCGAACTTTAGAATTTGCTCTGGCACTGGTAAAGTTCCAGAAATGACAAAAGTCGTGGTGCCAGTTCCACGGGTTGTCTGGTTCTGCCTGGCACGGAGAGACCCCATGGGGCGACGCCCATTTTTACCGGTAACGCTCGACCGCGAGAAGGCCACGTCGTTGCAGGCTCAGTTGGCGATGGGGTTGCGTCAGCGGATTCAGGCGGGTGCCCTGGCCGCCGGTTCGCAACTTCCTTCCAGTCGAGAGCTGGCACGCGATCTGGGCGTGTCGCGCAATACGGTCGTGGCTGCTTATGACCAGTTGCTTGGCGAAGGCTACCTGGAAACGCGGTTGCGGTCGGGCATTTTCGTGAGCGAATCACTGCGCGATCGCGGGTCTCTGAGACCGGTGGCGCTGGACCGGAACAAGAAATTGCGTGCAGCGCCTCCAGAGCGACTGCAGGCGCCCCAGCCGCTCCGGCCATCGCAACCGGATGTGGGATTGTTTCCTCTGGCGTTGTGGAATCGATTACGGAACCGCGTCTTGAAACGACACGGCTCCGGGTTACTGCATTACCAATCGAAGTTTGTGCTGGGGTTGGCTCCGCTGCGGCAGGCATTGGCCGAGTATCTGCTCGAAAGCCGTGGCGTACGGTGTGACTGGAACCAGATTGCGATTACCGGCGGGTCGCAGCACGCCCTGTACCTGCTGGCGACGCTGCTGCTGCAACCGGGAGACACGGTCGCCGTTGAGGATCCGGGCTACGTGGCTGCCCGGCAGGCGTTTCTGCGCAGCGGGGCCAAACTCCGCGCGATGCCCGTCGACGATCAAGGGCTTGTCGTACCTTCGCCGGGGAAGTCGCCGCGGGCGGCCGATCAGGTCAAACTGATCTATACGACGCCGTCCCGACATTTTCCGACGGGAGCCACGATGCCCGTGGCCCGGCGGATGGCACTGCTCGAAACCGCCGCGCGGGATGGCAGTTGGGTCATCGAAGACGATTACGACTCTGAGTTTCGCTATGCGCAAACGCCGTTACCCAGTTTGCATGGTCTGGATTCGCATCGGCGCGTGATCTATGTGGCCTCGATGAGCAAGGTGCTGTTTCCCTCATTGCGAATTGGTTATGTCGTCTTACCACCGGAATTGATCGAACCGTTCGCGGAACTCCGCGCCACGGTTGACGATCACGGGCCACTCATCGATCAGGCGACGCTGGGCGAATTTGTCGCCAGTGGCGAGTTCTACCGTCATATCCGGCGCTGTCGCAAAGTCTACGCCTCGCGGCTGGAAACGTTTCTGGAATCGGCGGACGAGGAGCAACTGCCGCTGACGTTTCCCTTCACGGACGGCGGCATGAATCAGGCGGGATTTTTCGTCGATTCGACCCTGAACGATCTGGCTGCGGAACAGCGACTTGAGCAGGCGGGCATCACCGCGCCCGCATTGAGTCGGTTCGCGATGCGCGCCACCCGGCCCGGATTACTGTTCGGCTTTACGGCATTCATCGGCACCACACTGCGCAGCACGATTCGGCGCATCGCATCCGTGTTGCGCAGTACCTGCGAATGATGGTGCCCTGGCCGCATCGCTTGCCGCGAGGATCTCGATCGCCATCCTCAGCGACAAAGTAATCGCCGCTGAGTTCGTGGCTCGTTCGTCCTCGGCGATGTGGCACTTGCGCCAGCGCCGGTCGATTGCAAACCGGAGGTCCTGAAATCTGTTCGAACGAGTTCCAAGCGAATGTGGGTCTATTTGCGAACTGTGGTTGGGAAATCCCAGAGACGACAGTTGCCAGCGCTTCAAGCCGTGTTAAGATGTGCTGCAGGAAGCGGTCGAAAGACCCGACACAAATTGCTCGCGAAGCGATTCGACCACCAGATCATTTGCGAGGCTGGCTCAAATTTGATGTCGCATTCGCGGCGCCCCATGGCTTCCGGCTGGATGTCCGTAGAAACGTTACCGGAATGCCGTTGCGGTGCAGACTGCATCACGGATTCCGTGGGCTCGATATGTGAGGCAAGTCATGGTGTTGGTGCGCTTTTTTGTCGTGCGCCATTGCGGTCCGATATCCGCGACAGTCATTGGTTGCCATATTTGACCTCGGGCTTCCTGCCATGCAGAAATCGGCTCGTCAAAATACAAATTGCGGCAGTCCTTGCCGGCTTCATTTCGCAATAAGGAACTTGATCAACAATGAGACTGAAGGCGAAGTCTTTTGGCCTGAGCGGTAATTGGTTTTCCTTCTTGCGGTGGTCGATTTTCCCACGACCGAGTTTCCGGGGCCAGCGCCGCGGAATGCGAGACTCGGGATCGGGGCTGGCCCCTGCGTGCGCCATCGAGTTGTTGGAGCAGCGGACGTTGTTGTCCCAGATTGGAAATGTCACAGTCGGTCCGCAGGTTGACGCATTGACCTACGGGACGGTCAGTTCTACGACGTATGAAGTCACAGTGTTGCGCGGCAATACGGCGGGTGCTTTCGTCGCCGATTTGAATCTCAGCACCACCTTGCCGGCGAATGTCTCTGGAGCATTCACCGCGGAGAAGTTGACGTTCGCAGTCGGCGATATTTCGCTGACAACATTTTACGTGGTGACGGCCCTGCCCGGAGCCCAGGCCACTCCGGCTCCAGCAGGCTTCACGATCAGTGCGAGTGTCGAGGGAAATGCCCAGGATACGGCGTCGGGTGACGGCAGTGTACAGATTGATCGGAAGGCCCTGACCGTGTCGCTCGTAGCGGCTGATAAGACGTACGATGGTCTGACCGACGCCTCGATCACACAAGCCGATTTGAACGGCGTGCTGGCTGGCGACGACGTCACTCTGATTGATGGGACGGCCACGTTCGATACGAAATCCGCCGGGCAGGGCAAGACGGTAACCGATAATGGATTGAGCCTGTCGGGCACTGATGCGGCCAATTACAGCCTGCCGAGTACGGCGACAACGACGGCCAGTATCAATCGCCTGGCTCTCACTGAGACGATCACCATCAATGACAAGACCTATGACGGGTTGACGACGGCCAGTATTGCCAGCGCAACTTTGACGGGAGTCCTTGCGAACGACGACGTATCATTGACCGGGGGCACGGCCCAATTCGAAACCGCCACGGCCGGATCCGGGAAACCTGTGCATGTGACCGGCTTAACATTGACCGGGCAGGACGCGGCGAATTATTCGGCCAGCAGCACCGCCGACACAACAGGCAAGATTCTCAAACGCCTGCTGACCGCGGCCATCACGGTGTCAGACAAAACGTATGACGGGACCCTGGCCGGCACGATCACCGATCGTGCGTTGACAGGCATCGTCAACAACGATGACGTATCGCTGACGGGAGGATCCGCCACTTTCGCGAGCAAAACGGTCGGAATCGGGAAAACGGTGACTGTTACCGGATTGTCACTGACTGGAACGGCCGCCGCCAACTACACGGTCGCCGATACGGCGACCACCTCGGCTTCGATCAACGCGCTGACGCTCGCTCCCGTGATTGTCGTCGCCAACAAGACTTACGATGGCACGACGACCGCCGTCGTTTCTCTGCAGACGCTGGACGGCGTGATTTCGGACGATGACGTCAGCCTGACGGGGGCCGTAGCCACATTCAGTACCCCGAATGCCGGAACGGGCAAAACAGTGAATGTCACGGGCTTGACGCTGACGGGAACAGATGCCGGGAATTACAGCGTGTCCCCGACGACAACGACGACGGCGAACATCAACGCCCTCGAATTAACTCCCGTGATCACGGTTGCAGACAAGACCTACGACGGTACGACTTCGGCGACGATCACCGGCAAAAGTCTGCCCGGGACGATTGCTGACGACGACGTCACATTGGCGGGGGGCGTGGCCGCGTTCGTCACTCCGGGCGCGGGGGCCGGAAAAACCGTCAATATCACCGGCCTGACGTTGGCCGGCGCTGACGCGGGAAATTACACGCTGACCAGTCCGGTGACATCCACGGCCAGCATCAACGCCGCGGCCCTCAAAGTCACGGCCGATAACCTGTCGGTCAATGTGGGGGGCAATCTGCCGACGCTGACGGTCTCGTACTCCGGTTTTGTGAACGGCGAGACCCTGGCAACCAGTGATGTCACGGGAACGCCCAGCGTCACGACGACAGCCACGTCCACGGCGACTGCCGGCAAGTTTCCGATTACTGCAACCGTGGGGACGCTGACTTCGACCAATTACACCTTCAGCTTCGTCGCTGGGACGTTGACCATTGTCCCCGTGACACCCACGGGACTGGCGCTGACGTCAGAGACATTGTACGGTGCGGTGGTCACCCCGGCTCCCGTGTTTACGGCCACTGCAGGCGCAGGGGTGACCGTCACCTACCTGGTCAACGGGACCACCACGGTGACGACGACTGAGTCCGCGCCTGGTACCTACACGGCGACGCTCACGCGACAGATGCTGCAGATTGGTGCCAACACGATTACGGCGACCGCTACCAGTAACAGCGTGTCATCAGCAGCCAGCGCGGCGGTGAATTTCGTGTATGCCCCCAGCGAGAGCCAGGTTTATACGGTCGCCGGCGCGTTTGGCTCGGCCCAGACGTTGACCTTCAATTGGACGTCGCGAGATGCGTCATATCACGACGAACTGGGGGTCTTCACGGTCGATGACCTGACGGGGACCGTGGGGGGCGTGGCCCCAGGTAGTGCGGGTTATGCGGCCGCGGCATTGGGCAGCAGCAGCCGCACTGTGATCTTCAGCAGCGGCCAGACGGCCGGCGCGAGCCGCACGATTACAGTGACCGGTGGCCAGTTACTCGCATTTTACCTGATCAGCAACAATACGACCTCGGTGTTTCTGGAACGAAACGGGGACAATCGCCTGACCGGACTGAATGCTTTCTTCAGTGTCAAGGCAGCCAACCCTGATCGGGTCCAGCATGTGATCACCACGGGCGATCCGCAGACTGGCCGGGCGGTGATGGGCTGGGAAGATCTGTTGTTTGGCGGAGATCGTGATTACAACGACATTGTGATCTCGCTGACACCAGGGTCGGCTGTGAGCCCGACGGTGGGGAGTGCTCTGCGGGTGCCGGGCGTTACCGGCAACGACGTACCGCTGACAATGTCGCTCGAACCGACGCGTCGAGCTGCCGATTCGACGCTCGCGGCCCCGGCCCGCACGGCTCCCGGAGAGATCGGTTACTTTGTCGTGTCGGACAGTGCCGGTACGGTGGCTGGCCTGGCACCGGGGGACACCGGGTACGTCGCCGCTGCACTCGAGAATCGTGAGGTCCTGTTCCAGTCCGGCGACTCGCTGCAGGACGCCAAAACCGTTCAGGCTCCGGGGGGCGCCCTTCTGGGCTTCTATTACATTCCCGGCAGCACGGCCGCACAGGTGCTGGCGACCAATCCGCAGAATCTCGCGTCCAATACGCCGATCGTTCTATTTTCGTTCGCCGCAGCGAATCCCGACCGGGTTCAGCACTTTCGCTGGTCCGCCCCCGAAGCGGTGTCGGTCCCTGTGCTATCTCAAAGTACCGACCAGTACACCCAGTTTCTGCATGCCGTGGGGAAACTCAACCCCCGGTCGGTGGACTTCGATGACTTCCTGTTGTCGCTTACGATTCCGCAGTAAGCCAAACCAATGGTGTGGGCGCCCGGCCGGTCAGTTGCTGGCACGTGCTTTGGCCTGTTGATTATGTCCACCGCGGCCTGCCGGCCGGCGATCGGCCGTGTGAACGCCTTCATCCGGAACGCTGTGGATCGACGACGATGCCCAGTTGCGCGGCCATGCGACGCAGTTCGTCGCGAGTCTGCCCGGCCGAAGGCCTTTGCTCAGGGGCGGCATGCGTGAGCCGGGCCAGCAGACTTCGGAGCGGTCCGGTGGTCGCCGGCGCGTGTTTTTGGATTTCGGGCAAATGCCCGGCTTTGTGGGCCGCATAGTAGGCCTCGCGGCCGGTCAGCAGGCAGCAAAATGTCGCGCCCAGTCCA
>JAFEBR010000089.1 GCA_018242565.1 Planctomycetota bacterium
AAGAACGTCAGTCCGCATCAAAAATCGTTTTTCGAAAAGATCAAGGATTACTTTGCCTCGCACGACAAGGAGTCGCCTCCGGAAGAATAAGACGGAAGCGAGTGTGGGCAGGTCAGCGGCCGGGTGTGCAGACCGACGCGGGCCGAGTAAGTCGCAGTGAATACGGGAAAGTGGACAGGATATGAGTACGGAGCAGAAGCAGGACAACGGAAATTCACCGGTACCCCCCGCGCCGGAATCGGCAGCGGGCACAGAGGCCGGCGGTGCAGCGGGAGCGACAGTGGAAGAACAATTGCAGGCCGCGCTCGCCGAGCGCGATTCGTTCTCGCAGAAGTGGTTGCTGGCAGTCGCCGACATGGAAAACTACCGTCGGCGGATTCTGAAAGAAATGGAACAGGATCGACGCTATGCGGTCTTGCCGCTGGCCCGCGATCTGTTGCCGGCGTTGGACAACCTGCATCGCGCTCTGGACGCGGCGAAAACGGGGGGCGATGTGGCGCAACTCGCCAGCGGCGTTCAGATGGTCGCCAAGCAGATTGACGAGATTCTGTCGCGGCATTCGATCACCGCGATCAATGCGGCGGGACAGCCGTTCGATCCCAATCTGCATCAGGCGATTCAGCAGGTCCCCGCCCCCGGCAAGCCGGCGATGTCTGTGCTCAACGAATTGGAGCGGGGGTATCGGATGCACGACCGGGTTGTCCGGCCCAGCACCGTGGTTGTGGTGGCGCCGGAAGGTTAAGCCCGCGTGTGTGGTCCTCCGGGCGTGAGTCGGGAGGGCGAGTGAATGTGAGTGATTCAGGAAACAGGTGGTACTCTCATGCCGACTTACGATTACGTTTGCAATGCCTGCGGTCACGTGTGGGACGAGTTCCAGTCGATGACCGCTCCGCCGACCAAGAAGTGCCCCAAGTGCAAAAAGGCCAAGGCGGAGCGCAAGATCGGGGCTGGAGCCGGGCTCATCTTCAAAGGCTCGGGCTTTTATCTGACCGATTACCGCAGCGACTCGTACAAGAAATCCGCCGAGGCCGATTCGAAGGCTCAATCGTCGAGCAGCGAATCGAAATCGTCGGGAGATTCGGGCAGCAAGTCGTCGAAGTAGCCCGCCCTGCGGGCCGTCGCGGCCCTGTGAGGTGAGTTCATCACTGGCCGAGGCGAAGGATCTGTATGAGTTGGCGGTCGAGGTCGTTTAGGATGGTGAGGCGACAGGAGTCTGTGTGAGCATGATTCGACCGCGTCCTTGCCCCATCTGCCGTAAGAATGCCTTACCCGCCAAGGCGGGTGAGAAAGATACTTTTCCCTTTTGCAGCGAGCGCTGCCGGCAGATTGATCTGCTGCGGTGGAGCAAAGGCCAGTACGCCATCGTCGAGCCCCTGAGCCAGGAGCAGCTCGAAGAGATGCAGGACGGGGCGGGCCCGGAAGCGGCGGCTGACGAGGCCGAATAAGCTGCCCAGTGTACTGTTGGACCTCGTGGTGCTTGACGGATCGCACCACGAGGAGCCTTGTGCCGGTTTTGGCTATTTCGTTGTGCCGGGGATCGGCTTATCGAGCATCAAAGCTCGCACGAACTGCACCGGAGGCGAACCAAACGAGACAACCTGGTCGTGATATTTCTTGAGTTGGAAGTCTTTACCCCAGGCCGCCTGGGCTTCGCGGCGCAAATCGAGATGTTCCTGCATGCCGACGAAGTACGTCGAAAGCTGGGTGGACGTGAGCTGGGCGCGAACCCACTTTAAGGCCGCTTCGCGCTCTTCCTGGAACGTGTCTTCAATCATCAGCCGCATGGCTTCTTCGCGGTTCATGCCGTCGACGTGAATCGCCTGGTCCATCAGCGCATTGGAAATCGATCGCAAATACCATTTTAAGTTGACAAGTTTCATCAGCGGATCATTGTCGAGGTAGCCGGCTTCGACCATGACCCGCTCGGCGTAAACCGCCCAGCCTTCGACGAAAACGCCTGAAGACAGCACGGCGCGGAGTGTACTCGGATAGCGGTTTGACATGGCCAATTGCACGAAGTGGCCGGGCATCGCCTCATGGATCGTCAGATCGTGAAGCGAGCGGATGTTGTATTCACGTAGAAACGAATTGACCTGGGTGGCGCTCCAGTCGGTGGGCAAGGGCGAAATCGCGTAATAAGTCTTTTGGCCGACATCCAGGGGACCCGGGGATTCACAATAGGCAATGCTGACCCCGCGTTGGAACTCGGGCATGATGATGATGTCGAGCGGATCGTCGGGCAGCGTCATCAGGTCTTTGCTGCGGATGAAATTTGTGGCGACGACGAGCGTTTCTTTGGCCTTTTCGACGATCGCGTCAGCGGGTGGCTGATCGTTCGCCGCGATTTCGAGCGCCGCCCGGATGATCGCTTGCTGGTATTCCTTCGCAGGCTTGGCGGGGAAGGTGGTGTAGGGATGCTTCTTTTTGTAGACCTCCTGGGCCGTCTGGTACATCTCAGCTCGGCCCCGTTCGAGTTCACTCAAGGCCCGATCACGAATCTGCTCGCGGGTCATGGGAGTGAACAGCGTGAAGGCGAGTTTCTCGTCGAACAACTGCCGGCCGATGCGAAAGTCGCCGGCCGCGTGCGGCAACAGTTCTGTTTCCAGCCATTTCTGGTGTGCTTCGATCGCCTCGCGCGCCGTGGCGATCGCCTTCTGCATCCGGGTGCGCTCGGCGTCCGGCAGTGTGCCCAAATGGGGTTCGACCATGTTCTCCAGGATGCTCAGCACGCCCCGGTTCTGCTTGACCGCCGTCTCGGCGTGAATGGGGGGCACACGTTTGACGTCGAGGGTCGCCCGCACCTGCTGCAGCAGTTGCGGGAATTGCTCGAGGCGATCGGCGACATGCCCCAGCCGTGTGGTCAGCGGAGCAAATTCGCGTGCCAGCAGTCCGTAGATCGAGTTGCCCGTCAATTCGGTGTAAATCAGCGGGTTCCAGGCCCAGTCCCGGAGTTTCTCATAACGCCACAGTTCGGCCCGCAACGATTGGTCGAGCATCTGGTAGTCGACCTGATGCGCGCGGGTCAGTTTCGCGGGGGCGATTTTCGCGAGTTCCGCGAGGTACCGGCGTGCCAGCGCTGCCGACTTCTGCCGGGCCGCGTCGGTGACTTCGTCCAACCGGTTGTCGAATCGGTGATCTCCCAGGATCGTGGCCCCAGTCGGAGACAGTTCGGGGAACTCCTTGATGTACTTGGTGGTGAGCGTTTCAAACGCCTGGTCGACAGCCGGGTCGGCGGCTTGATCCGGGGCAGCACAAATCAGGTGCATGGTCAAAATCAAAGCGGGGGTCATCAGGTGGTCTCCGGCGCGAGCCCGAGGCTCGCTGCTTGGGCTTGCAGGGCAGCAATACAGAACGCAATGTGTTCATCGAGATCGACACCCAGATCGGCCGCGCCGCGGGTGATGTCGTCGCGGTTCACATTGGCGGCGAACGTAACTTGTTTCAGCTTTTTGCGGACGCTTTTGGGTTCGAGTCCGTCGAGGCGCGTGGGCCGCACCAGGGCACACGCGGTGATGAAGCCGCTCAGTTCGTCGCAGGCGTACAGCGTCTTGTCGAGTCGTGAAATCCGCGGGCAGTCAGTGAGGTAGTCGGCATGCGACTTGATCGCGTAAATCAATTCGTCGGGGTAGCCCCGCGCTTTCAGAATCAGCGAACCCTGCAGCGGATGGTCGGGCGGATTCGGCCAGCGCTCGTAATCGAAGTCGTGGAGCAGGCCCACCTGACCCCATTTCTCTTCGTCTTCTCCGAATTTTCGGGCATAGGCCCGCATCGTAGCCTCGACGGTCAGCATGTGTCTGACGAGGCCTTCGTTTTTGGTGAATTCTCTGACCAATGCCAGATCGTCGTCCCGGCTCACAGGCTATCGATCCTCGGAATGAGATGGGGGGCTGCGAAATCTGCGAAAAACTCGTCCTTGCACTATATCAGAGCCCGCCCCGGAGTCGACAGTGTCGGAACGTGCTGCGCGACCGGCACCGGCGGCGGATTTCATCGTTCCGTGGCGTGCCCCCCGGCGACGGGCCGCCGTATAATCGGGGCGAGGCGTACACCGGCGCTGGGTCGGCGGCCGCGAGGTTGTGGAGACTGCTTGGTCTCATTTCTCAGATCGACGAAAGCGAGCGGGTGATGATGCAGTGCAAAAGAGCTGTGTTGGCTGCGGTGTGCGTGGTTCTGGGAATGGCTCGCTGCGGCTTTGCGGAAGGCACCCGGACGACCGCCACCTATCAGCGGATCAAAGCCGCCATCGATGCCGTACCGTCGATAGATACGCATGATCATCTCTGGCCGTTCGAGAGATTGCCGGCGCTGACGGAAACGAAGGCGGGCAAGCAGGTCAACCTGTCCGGGATCTGGCGCAACAGCTATCTGTCGGGTTACAACCCGATCAGTCCCTGGCAGGTGGACGACGATTTCGATTCCTGGTGGGGGCGCGCCAAACACAACTTTGACAACGTCAGGTCCGCCAGTTTCTATCGCTATCAACTGCCGGCCTTTCAGGATCTGTACGGCATCGACTTCGACCGCATCACCGATGAACAGGCCCGCGACCTCAATCGGCGAATCGTCGAGAATTATCGCGATCCCAAATGGCTCTATCACGTGGTGACCGAGCGGGCCAACATTGAACTCATGTTCAACGATACGTACTGGGACGCACATGGCTTCAAGCAGTCGTATCCCTGGGAAGTGGTAGTCTTCAACGTTACACGACTGGTGCGTGGCTTTCATCCGGCGGAGTTCGAAAATCGCGGCCCCTGGACCGGAGACGATCCGTTTGCCTTTGCAAAAAAGCATGGCCTGCCGACGGAATCGCTCGATGATTATCTGGCCGTGTTGAATCGACTGTTCGTGGAAGCCAAGGATAATGGCATCGTGTGCCTGAAGTGCACGCTGGCTTACCTGCGGACGTTGCGGTTTGAAAACGTACCGAAAGAGCGGGCCGCGGCGGTGTATGGAAAGCGGGCACAGCAACTGACTCCCGA
The DNA here is from genome assembly GCA_018242565.1 of Planctomycetota bacterium. Lineage (GTDB taxonomy): Bacteria > Planctomycetota > Planctomycetia > Planctomycetales > Planctomycetaceae > JACQFH01. The sequence goes on from JAFEBR010000089.1 coordinate 4,983, forward strand.
GCAGATCAAGGAGTTCGAAGACTTCATCATGTGGCGACTCTGCGAGTTGAGCGCCAAGTTCGAGATGCCCTTTCAGATTCACACCGGGCAGGCCCGCATTCAGGGTTCAAACCCGATGAATCTCGTGGATCTCATCGATGGCAATCCCAAGACGAAGTTCATTTTGTTTCATGGCGGTTTTCCGTGGGTGGGGGAGATGGGAGTCATCCTGCAGAAACACTGGTGGCACGTATGGGCCGATTCGGTCTGGCTGCCGGAACTGAGTTACTCCACGGCTAAGCGTGCGTTCCATGAATGGCTCGATGCGTTTCCCTCGAATCGCATTATGTGGGGGGCTGATTGCAATCACGCCGAGGGGATCTACGGGGCGACCGAATTTCATCGGCGCTGTATCGCGGAAGTGCTGGCCGAAAAGGTGATGGCCGGAGACCTGGTGGAAGAGCATGCAGTGCGCATCGGCCGGCAGATCATGCGCGACAACGCGCTCGAGCTGTTTCCCCAATTGAAAGATCGCCTCTGGAAACACAAAGGGGTGAAGCTGGAGCCCGTGGCGAAATGACGGCGTCATGTCGCTAAACCTGTCGTTGACCTGATGCGGCACCGCTCGTATTCTGAATAGATCGTCGCCAGGAATCTGTCACCAACTGTACGCGACTGGGAACGACTATGACTTTTCAAGACGTACTCTCTGCCGCCCAGACGCTGAGCCCCGCGGATCGAATGCGCCTCGTCAACGCATTATGGGAAGAGGTACCGCCGGAAGATTGGCCGTTGCCGGGCCCGGAATGGATTTCCGAAGCGCAGCGGCGATCTGACGAATACGATGCCGGACGAATGTCGGCATCGACTTGGACCGAAGTCCAGGCCCGGGCTCGACAAAAGGCCGGACTCGATGGATGAGGTGCTGATCGCCGAGGCCGCGGAGGAGGAATACACCGCGTCGCTGGCGTGGTACGCCGCTCGAAGCCTGCAGGCAGCCGAAGGGTTCGAGGCGGAAATTGGGATCGCTCTGAAAGCGGTAGCCGAGCATCCCGAACGGTACCCTCTGTGCGACGAGCGACATCGATTCCTTTTGATTCGGCGCTACCCGTTTCAAGTCATCTATCGAAAAATCTCTGCAGGCAAATGGCTGGTTGTCGCAGTGGCACATACAAGCCGACAGCCGGGTTATTGGATTAAGAGGTAGACCGGCTCAGGCATTCAGGAAGGGTGGCTTCTCGCCGTGATGCTGGCCAAATCTGGCCAAGCCCTTAAACCGTTTGCCACCCCTCGCCAAGTTCTCCAGATGGCTTCTGGTCAACTGCAACGGTGCGATGCGGACCAAGAAGACGATTGTCTGTGCTACGGTCTTCCGTTTTTCCGTCTGATGCAGCGAAGCAGGTTCGTGCGCGACCGGACGAGGACAGAAGCTCCTCAACCAAGCTGTGTGCGCAAGGCCGTGCTGTTGAAGGCGGTTATCAAGCCGATCAAGATCCGCTGACGGACCAGCCTGCGCCCGCTGTACAACTTGCGTAGCGAGGCTGGGGAGAATCACTGCCGAGGGAAAGTGATTCCTCGTATGCGACGGCTTACCCCAGTTCGGGCAGCGGGCGGTACTTGTTCTGGTCGATCAGGAACTGCGGGCGGCCTTGCAGATCGCGGAGCGTCATGTGGTCGACATTGATGCCCAGGTTTTTGTAGAGCGTCGCAAAGACTTCCTGGAAGTGGACCGGCCGATCCGTGGCGAATTCGCCCAGACGGTTGGTCGCACCGATGACCTGGCCGGTCTTCATGCCACCCCCGGCCATCAGGGCACAAGACACCTGGGGCCAATGGTCGCGTCCCGCGTCTTTGTTGATCTTGGGGGTCCGGCCGAATTCGCCCCAGACAATGACGGTGACGTCGTTGAGCATCCCGCGGTTTTCGAGGTCTTCGACCAGAGTCGCCACGCCCGAATCGAGCAGCGGCATGTCTTCACGCCCCTGCTTGAAGTTCGCACCGTGCCAGTCCCAGCGACTGAATGCCAGGGTCACGCAGCGGGCTCCGGCAGAGATCAAACGGCGGGCAATCAGGAAGTTGTCCACGAGACGCGGACCGCCGTCGTCCCGCAACTGGTTGACACCGCGACCATAACGGTCTCGCAGAGCCTGGTCTTCTTTATCGAGGTTCAACGCATCGGCGAGCTTGCTGGAGGTCAAGACCCCGAAGGCTTGCTGGGTGAAGGCGTCGGCCCCGTTGATCTGGCCGGTGATGTCACATTCGCGACGCAAGCGGTCGAGTGAGTTCAGCACCGACCGTCGATCATCGAGGCGGTCGAGTGTAATGCCATTGAGAACCAGATCGTCTTTGCCTTCCGCGTTCGGGGTGAACGGCGCATGAGCGACGCCCAGGAACCCCGGAACACCATTATCGGCCCAAGGCATGTGTCCCATTCGCGGCGAGAGTCCAACGAAGGGGGGTACTGCCGGATCAACCGGGCCGTACGCCTTCGACAGGACCGAGCCCAGGCTGGGGAAGCCCCCGCCGGGTTGACGGTCGCGTTTACGCCAGCCCGTCAAGCACTGGTAAGCGTAGTGGTCGCCATCGCAGCCCACGATCGAGCGAATGGGCACGAACTTTTGCATC
>JAFEBR010000008.1 GCA_018242565.1 Planctomycetota bacterium
GATCGCGGCACGAGAAATCTTGGTCGTCATAAAAATCCTCCTGATAAAAGGCTGTCACTTCAGTTCAAGCGCTGCACGTTGGGCATGATGCGGAATTACCCGCGTCGATGCAAGCATGTGTCGGTGCGGCACGCCGTGGCGGGCCGCGAGCATGTGGCCGGCGTTACAGTTTTGGCTGGGCCGTGGTGTCTTCCCACAATTTGAAGCCACCCAGGAACGAGTTGGCGTTGTGGCCCAGGCGGCAGCCCGGGGGCAGTTCTTTGACCTTCTTGGCGTTGCCGCCTCCCAGCACGATGTAGTCAGGCTGCAGGGCGCTTTGCAGGACTTCGACGACCTGGCTGACGTGATTGCGCCATTTTTTCTTGCCCAGGCGCTTGAGTCCCCGCAGGCCGACGTAGTCTTCAAAAGTCCCCTTGCGATAGGGGAGATGCGCCAGTTCCATCGGTTCGACTACGCCCCGGACCACCATCGCGGAACCCAGGCCAGTCCCCAGTCCCAGAAACAGCAGTTTTCCTCCCTCATAGCTGCCTAAGGCCTGCATGGCGGCGTCGTTGATGATCTTCACCGGGCAGCCAAAGGCCCCATTGTAGTCGAAGCCGGTCCAGCCCAGCCCCAGATTATGTGGCTCGGCGAGCGGGTGACCGTTCAGGACGGGGCCCGGGTAACCAATCGAAACCACGTCGTAGGACCAGTCGACGGTCGCATCTTTGACACCCGAAACCATGCGCTGGGCCGTCAATTCGGGGCCGGAGGGAAACCGGCGCGATTCTTCCTGACCCTGCATCAGGAATTTGACGTTCGAGCCTCCAATGTCGATGGTGAGAATGTTCATGATTCCGGTGTGTGGGGCAAAAGGGCGGGGCGGTTGGCGTTTCGAGATGACCGACGAGCCAGCGGTCGGACGCAATTGTCTCGGTCTGGCACTCTCCGGTTCAGTGACAAAACAGCGCGCGATGTTCCTTGGATCGTAGCAATTTCGGGGCGCCGTTAGCCACTGAATTCAGGTTCGGCCTTCTGTCAGAGCGGCATTTCTGGCGGTTCTGATCAAATTCGCGAACAGCGAGAAGGTGTGGGCGTTGGGGCGAGAGACGTCTGGGGACCAGCACGTCCTCCCGAGGCCGTGCGCCCAACATCACCGGGGGACTGGTGTGTCGCGCGAACGAATCGGGGCGCTTGAAACCGGATTGACACAGAAGATTTGTTGACGGATACTCCTCAGTCTCCGGGGTTTGCGGCGATTTGGCAGGATGCGGTGTCGTGCGCAACTCAGGTTTGAACAGGGTGGGCCGATTGCCTGGCGTCAGGTGGTGGTCCGTTGCGGAATTGAAGAGACACGATGCAGTCGACAGCAGGCGAAATTCTGGATCTGGAACGCTATACCACCGAGGTCGCGACCGCGGCGCAGAGTGCGTCGCGCGTGCTTTCCACGGTGGAAGGGGCATTGAAGAATCGCTGGCTGCGGCGGGCCGCCGAGAGAATTCGCGAAAAAACACCGGAGATTGTGGCCGCCAACCAACTCGATGTGCAGGCCGCGCCGGGGTTTGGTCTCAATGCGGCCGCGATCGACCGATTGACATTAACTCCCAGTCGCCTGCTGTCGGTGGCCGAGGCGTTGGAACAGATCGCCATGTTGACCGACCCGGTCGGCGAGGTGATCGAAGGCAGTATCCGTCCGAACGGCTTGCGGGTGGCCCGCGTGCGGGCTCCGCTGGGGGTGGTCTTTTTCATCTATGAATCGCGACCGAATGTGACCGTCGACGCCGCGGCGATTTGCGTCAAAAGTGGCAACGCCGTGATTCTGCGAGGCGGCAAAGAGGCGTTCCACAGCAACCAGGTGTTACATCGTGTGCTCAGTGATGCGCTGGTCGAAGTGGGGTTGCCTCGCGATTGCGTCCAACTGGTGTCGACGACCGACCGGCAGGCCGTGGGGCATTTTCTGCGGATGAGCGACAAGATTTCTGTGACGATTCCGCGGGGCGGGAAATCGCTGATCGAACGGGTTGCGGCCGAAGCCCGCATGCCGGTGATCAAGCATTTCGACGGCATCTGCCATGTCTACGTCGATCGGCTCGCCGATCAGGCAATGGCCCGCGAAATTGTGGTGAATTCCAAGTGCCAGCGACCAGGGGTCTGTAACGCGGCGGAGTGCCTGCTGGTGCATGCCGAGATTGCCGCCGAGTTTTTGCCAGCGGTCGGCCGCGATCTGGTGGCCCGGGGCGTCGAATTGCGGTGCTGTGCCCGGTCGCACGTGCTGCTGCCTGGCAGTCGTCTGGCCACCGAGGAAGACTTTCACACGGAATTCCTCGATTTGATCATGGCGGTGCGGGTGGTGGAGGACCTGGAGCAGGCGATTACCCACATCGATTCGCATTCTTCGCATCATACCGACGCCATTGTGACGAATGACCTGCAGGCCGCTGAGCGATTTCTGGCGGCGGTCGATTCGTCAGCCGTGATGGTGAATGCCAGCACGCGCTTCAACGATGGCGGCGAACTGGGATTGGGGGCCGAAATTGGCATTTCGACCGACAAATTCCATGCACGAGGCCCCTGTGGCCTGCGTGAATTGACGACTTACAAGTACATGGTGCGAGGATCGGGACAGATCCGCAGTTGATACGTTTGCGCGACCTGGAGAGTTAAGGCCGCAGGCGGTGAAACGGAAATCGGCATTCAACAAGACATTGAGGCCACGGATGGCAGAAATGTTGAGTCAGTCGGAAATGGAATCGTTGATGGCCTCGCTGGATGTCGGGGCGAGCGGGCCCGCGGCGTCCGATACCTGGTTACAGGCCTCGGGATCACGGCCACTGGCAGACGACTCGGTTCGCCGGGTTGCACGCGGTGATCTGCGCGAACTGCGAAGCGTTCTGCAGCGATTCGGCCAGGAACTCGCAGTGCAGTTGGCGGCTTTGTTTCGGGCCACCGTCGATCTGGCGCTGTCCGACGTCGAACACATGCCGGTCGCCGAATTCCTGGGAGGGTTGGAAAACCCGACTTGTTTGAGCCTGCAGCGGTCAGAATCCCTGCTGGATACGGTGCTGATCGAACTGGGGGGCACGACTGTGTTCCCGTTGCTCGACCGCCTGCTGGGAGGGAGTGCCGCCGAGGGAACCTGGGCGCTGCGGCGTCCGCTGACCGATATGGAGCGCCCCTTGGCGTTGCGGATCGTGGGGGTGGTGTCCCGGGTCTTGGAGCATGTGTGGCGGGAGTTTGGCGACTTGCGTCTGCGCCCCAGTCAATTTGAAACGAGCCCCCAGCCGATTTTGGCCAGTTCACCCACCGGTGACGGCCTGGCATGCCGATTCGATCTCAGGGTCGGGGAAACGTACGGCACCTTGCGCCTATGCCTGCCCGTGGGGGCGTGGGAACTGATCGAAACCGCCCAGGGCCGCGGCGCCCGAGTGACAGGCGGTGGATCCGTCGGAAATGACGTGAGGGGGGGGGCAACGGTCCGCTCGGCGGGGCAGGGGCCCGAATTGGTCGTATTATTGGCCCAGGCCCAGCTCAGTCTCGAAGAATTTCAAGGACTGAGCGTGGGGGATGTCATTGTGACCGAAAAAGATTGCCGAGAACCATTGGTGGTCACGATCGACGGCGAACCTGAGTTTCAAGGGGCCGCCGGGGTAGTCAAAGGGCGGAAAGCGGTGCGGCTGGGGCCGGCGTGCGGTGCCCCGGCAACAGGCGAAGATTCGCGGGAGGACGCAGCCGGGCGGGGAGTCGAAGGGGCTGGGCCCGAACTGGCGGGATTCGCCGGCTTGCGGGAGTGAGTGGAAAAAACTGGTATTGATTGACGGGACCGCGAAGGATAGATAAAACTCTACACTCGGTTAATCTCGGTACAAAGTTTCTGCAGGAAAGGGTTTCAGCGATCGAATCGACCCATCGGATTAATGAACAAATCCGTATTTCCCCGGTGCGTGTGGTTGGGCAAAATAACGAGCAATTGGGAGTTTTGCCCACTTCGGAGGCGTTAGAGCAGGCCAGACAGAACGGTCTCGACTTGGTCGAAGTGGCTCCGGATCAGCGCCCGCCCGTCTGTCGCATCATGGACTTCGGAAAGTTCAAATACGAGCAGAAACGCAAGCAGGCCAAAAGCGCGAAGACCCACCAGGTTCAACTCAAAGAAATCCGATTGCGACCGAAAACGGGTGAACACGACGTAGAATTTAAGGTCAAGCAGGCCCGCGGGTTCCTGACTGACCGCGATAAAGTCAAAGTGACGGTGATGTTCAAGGGACGTGAAATGGCCCACGTCGACCGTGGCCGGGAAATGATCCTCGAGGTGATCGCACTGCTGGAGGACATCGCCAAGGTCGAGAAAGCACCAGCCATGGAAGGCCGCAATATGACGGCCGTACTGATTCCGAAATAGACGTCCTGAAGAAATCGATCCAAGAATTAGCACGAGCGACCTCGCTGGGGCTGGAAAGTCAGCTGAGGTCGCCGTTATAAGTTTCCC
>JAFEBR010000899.1 GCA_018242565.1 Planctomycetota bacterium
AGCGAGAAACTGGACGCGTTGAATTGGAGATGGCCACAGATGAACTCTGATGAACACGGATTATCAGGGGGATTCCAGTTGGCCAGCCAGGAAAGCCAGTGGCTCTTGCAGGACCCGTTTGCGGTGCTCGAAACACCCGCCTGTACTCGGGTCTGTTCCGCACAGGAACGCCCGGCGGACGCACCGCTTGACGCCGTGATCAATCCCCGGCTCGGATTCATCAAGCAGGAATTTTCGTGGCAGTCGCGGCAAGATGGCACCTCGATTCGTGCTGATCCTGGCCGGCTCCATCTCCCCAACACCACCGGGCCGACGATTGGAAACGACGCATGTAAACCGCCCCGCACACATGCACACGCGCCACCCTTACGTGCAATCGAAATACGAAAAAGTGCCCCCAAGGACGTCCGGCCGCCAGTCCGGGCCGTCGCTTCTGCCCAGGCTCCCAGCTGGACGAGTCCAACAGGTTGGGCGGTCCCGTGCTGTCGTAATACGGCTTGGCGTAGAAATCGATCTCCACGTCGGTGTCAGTCCGCCGATTGCGAAAGTTATACGCAAACAGCGTCACGCGATCATTGAGCCCCGTGACGTCCAGTCAGCCCCGGGCAACCGGTGAGGTTTTGCCGACAAGCCTGGCCGTCAATTCTCTGCCGAGAATGTGCCGGGATGTCTGAGACCAATAGAACGGTGGCTCGCGTCAACTCGGGGAATACTGCCGGATCACAAGGTCGCCGGACTGACACCGACGTCGACGATGCTGCAGGCCCGGATCAATTCCAAACCGAGTTCTTCGGCTCGGGCAACCACGGCGGGACTGTCGCTGCCGGGGTTCAGCCAAACCTCGCGCGCATGGCACGCCTGGATTTCGGGCAACATGGTCAGGACGACGTCGGGGGGCAAATACACACTGATGCGGTCCAATGGGGACACCGGCACGGACGCGAGATTCGGATAGGCACGCAAGCCTTCGATTTCGGTCGCATAGGGATTGATGGGGAACACGTCATATCCCTGCCGGGCATGCGCTCGGACCGATTTGTTACCGAATTTCGCCCGATTTCGGCTGGCGCCGAGGATTGCCACCGTGGGCTTGGACATGACCGTCTCCTAATTTTTTTGACCTACGGATATACACCAATCGACGATTTCGCGCACAAACCTGTCGACTCGCCCCACAGGGCTCGATGGGCGAGCGACCAGCAGGTCATGGTTCGCGATGGATTGTGACGCTGTAACTGCCCTGGTTATCCCCCAGTTCGTTCCAGAAATCGTTGACGCGGAAGTACAACGTCCCGGTTGTGTCGGGTGTCAGTTGCAGTTCGCGGCCAATCGGCATGACCTGGAGCATCGTCGTGTAGGGGGGCTTTTTTTCCGGGGATGCGCTGCGAATCGTCGCGAGCAGTTTTCCCAGGGGTTGCCCCCCGTGATAGCGGAAGCTGATGCCTTGTGGTTCACTGTCCCACGGTTTTGGCTCTTTCGCGAGGACACATTTCCCAGCGGCCTGCAGGCGATAGGTCTTGCCTTTTTCAACGAGAACGCCGCTGTTTTGCCAGCCGCGATTGGCAGCCACATCGGTCTGGGCCGGTTTTCCCTGGGGGTCAGCCACTTTTCCCGGACGAAGATCGAGCACGGTCCGTTCGATGTCGTAACCGTAACCGACATTGCCGGCGAAGACGAGCCATTCTTCCGAAACCTCGGGCCAGTCCTGCTTGAAGACCTGGGACAGATCGAGGGGCAGGTCATTGCGGCCGACAACCAGCCCCCCCATTCGGCGAAACCGTTCGCGGTACTTGGGATGGCCATCCAGAAAGGCACACAGGGCCCACGACCACGAATAGGCATCATAGTTCTGGAAATCATTGACGGTCAGTGTCGCCACATCTTCGATGCGGCGGGGGCCCCGCGAACGAACTTCTTCTTCAATGACTTTGGTGCGTCCCAGACCGGTGAACCGCTGGCGGTCTGTCGGGAAGACACGAAATTGTGACCGGCCATTCGCATCGGTCGTATGCGTGCGAAACAAATCGGCCATGCCTTCCATGTACCAGATGTGCCGATTGGTGATGTTGGGAAACGCCACCATGAAACAATGTGTCCCCTCGTGAATCATGAGGTGCCGACGGTCGTAATCGAGAGGTTGATCGTTCATCCAGAACACCTGCCGACGAAAGACCCCCTCCAGATGAATGCGGATGTCATCGGTCAGGATGCCCGCTTCGCGAAACAGGGCCCGATCGGACATGATGTACCCGATCATCTGGAACGGGGTTTCACCACTGTCTGCCGGCAGCGGACCGAAGTAGTCTTCCCAGGCGGCGTAGGCCTGATCCATCAGTGGAGGTAAGGGCTGCGCCAGTTCCGGTGCAAGGTCGGTGTACAACACCAGCCGTTGTGATTCGTACCGCCGAATTCCCAGTTCTTCCAATCGTTTCAGGTCATGCTGTGGCACGGGAACGGTCGGGCGGACCACACGTTGTGGCGAATCTGCGGCGGCCCGCTTCTTGCCGGTCTTATCCTTTTGGGCCAGAGCCCCTGCCGGGAACCGAGAATCGTCCCCATCGCTTGGTCCACTTCGACGAGTGCTGCGCGGGGACACCTGGACCGGTTCGGCGGCCAGGCTGGGGCCCACAATGTCCGGCCCAGGTAGCCAGCTCATACCGACCACCATCAGCCCCACCCAACTGAAGATTCGATGCGCACGCTTCATCCCAAAATGATAACACCTTTTCAACAAAAAACCGCCGTGCGCTTGGTTCCGTGGTCCGAGTGTGTCGGCCACAGGAATTCACGGCTCGCAGATTGCTGTCTCAACCTCGAGCCAACACGCTCGCCATCGAACAAGACGGACACATCAAGAATCAAATGTCTGCGTTGTGTAGTTTTCGTTGCGAACCGCACGGTTCATGGCAGACCTTCGCCGCGAACTCGGTTGAGCAGGGGAGTTCACCCCCGGTTCCGGTTAACGGGATCAGGTCAAGTTTGCGGGTCAGAAACGCCGATAACACATAGAGCGGAGATTCCCGCTCGGAATTCGTCAGTCAATGGGGGGCTGGCGGAGTGTTTCCATGTGGCGCGGCCGAGTTCGGTTCATCGGGGGCGTGTCTGTCGCCTTGATCGCGGCCCTCGGTGTTTGGGTCAGGTCGGCGGCAAAGGCCACGGTTCCAGACAACCCAGACAATCCAGACCAAGTTGCCAGCACCTGTTGGGTCGTGCCCGTTCATTCCGAGAACGTGCACTTTCAACTGCCGCCAGAAAGCGGGCCCTCGTTCGACCTGGTTGTCAGCAGTCTCGGATCGGCCGCCCAAACGTTCGAGATCAGCCTGACCGCGATTCCCCAGCCACGCGCGCTGAACAGCCTCCTTCCCATTCACCCCGAATTCGCGGGACGATTTCCCCAGACAACTCTCCCAGTGCGCCATAACCATCTAGCGCCGGAAACTCCCCACGTCCACGAAGGCCCTGTCGAGGTTCCGTCCACGCGGCGGTTCTATTTGCATGTGACCGAGAAGCGCCTCGAAGACCCCCAGGGCTATGCTGCGATCGAAGGACATCTCGTCCAGGAGGGCCGCGCCGTTCGTGTGTATCTCGACTCGTCCCAAACTGTTCAGGATCTCGCCCCTGGTCTCATCAACTTCATCGTGAACGTACTGGATGCTGAAATTATCCCCCAGAGTCGCGAGTTGCTGGGAGATCTGGTCGACATCGACGGTGACGGGAAGTTGGCGGTGCTGGTGACTCCCTGGCTGGGGAAACTTCGCGGCGGTCAGGTTTCCATCAAGGGATGTGTCCGCTCGGGTGACTTTCAACGGCGTGTCGAAGTTCCATTTGGAAGCGCGGCAGACATCCTGTACTTGAACTCTGAACTTGTTCCCGGGCCCAGTTTAAAAACGGTCCTGGCACATGAATACACGCATGCGGTCTGTTTCAGCCAGCGCTTTGGCCGGGATGCCGGCGTGCTGCCTGTGGAAGACGACTGGCTGAATGAAGCCATCGCGCATGTTGCCGAAAACCTGCATGGCAGCGACTGGTCGAATCTCGAGGATCGGATCAATGCCTTTCGGCGAGCGCCGGCCAGGAGCCCATTGGTTGTGACCGACTATTACCGGGCCGGACTGTGGCGCGATGCGGGCTGCCGCGGCGCCACGTATCTGTTCTTGCGATACTGTGTTGATCAGTGCGGACCGACACTTTTGCCCGCTTTGATCCAGAATCCGGAGACCGGTTGTCGCAACCTGGAACGGGCGACCGGGCTGCCGTTCTCTGAACTCTTCCGGCATTGGACAATCTCGCTCACCCGAGAGGCCATGCCGCTGCAGACGGCTGGCGGTCAGCCCGCACTGTCACGGATCGAATGGGATCATGGCAGTGGCCCCTGTGTGTTCGCACTGCGCGGAACTGCGACGGCGTTCATCCGGGTCAAACGGTCGGCGATCGGTCCGCTGACCTTGCGCCTGTGCGGAGCCCGCGATTCGCAGTTGCAGGTCACGGTCGTGAGCGCCGCAGCCTCTGCGGAAGAATCGGCCGAGCCAGCCACCCCGGCGCGAGCCACCGTGGCACTCCAGAAGAGTGGCCAATGACCACAGCCACAGGCTACGATCAACAGGTCCCAGCGAGGGCATTTAACCCACGGCCCACACAACCACGGCGACTGGAGCTTTCGTGTCGGATCTGATCGCAGAGAAATTGAACCAGGCGCAGGCTTTGCTGCCGGAATTCGGAATCGATGCGTGGATGGTGTTTGTTCGCGAAAGCAGCCATTGTCGCGATCCGGTGCTGCCTTATCTGTACGAAGGTTCGTTCACCTGGCAATCCGCCCTGATCGTCACAGCCGCCGGAGATCGGATTGCCATCGTTGGTCAATTCGATGATGGCGCGGTGCGCGCCACCGGCCACTGGACCGAGGTCATTCCCTATGTTCAGAGTATCCGTGACCCTTTGGTGGAGGTGCTGACCAAGCTCAACCCCCGCCGATTGGCGCTCAATTTTTCCGTCGACGACTTCGCGGCGGACGGTTTAACTCACGGAATGTACTCGCTGCTCCTGCAGTATTTGACCGGCACGCCATATGCCGAACGCATTGTCAGCTCGGTTGATGTCGTGGGTGCATTCCGCGGTCGAAAAACGGCGTCGGAACTGTCGCGCATCGAAGCGGCGATCGCCACAGCCGAAACGATCCTGGAGGCGGCAGGACGGTTCGCCAGGCCCGGAAAGACCGAACGTGAGTTGGCGCACTTCATTCAACAAGCTGCCACCCAGCACGGCGTCGGACTGGCCTGGGAGTCTCCTTGCCCGATCGTCAACAGCGGGCCTGACTCCATGATTGGTCACGGCACGCCGACGGATCAGCGACTGGAACCGGGCCACATCCTGCACATCGACTTTGGTGTGCAGCAAAACGGATATTGCTCAGACCTTCAGCGCTGCTGGTACATTCCCCGACCCGAGGAAACGCAGCCCCCCGCGGCGGTGGCCCGCGCCTTCGACGCCGTCGTCACGGGCATTACCAAGGCAGCCGAGCGGCTCCAACCCGGTGTGGAAGGCTGGCAGGTCGATGCTGTTGCCCGAGAGGTGCTGGCAGAAACTGGATTTCCCGAATACGGACATGCGCTGGGGCACCACGTCGGTCGTAATGCCCATGACGGTGGGGGCATACTCGGCCCGCGCTGGGATCGCTACGGCCGCACTCCCTATCGGAAAGTGGAAACCGGCAACGTCTTCACGCTGGAACCCAGCCTGGTCGATGCCGGCGGGGCCGGCTGCCTGGGAATCGAAGAGATGGTCGTGGTCACCGAGACCGGTTGCCGCTGGTTGTCGCACCGACAAATGGTGTTACCGCTCCTGGGAACGGCCTGATCAGCAACCGGGGCGGCAAGGATTGGCGCTGTGCCGCCTGGTGTGCGACCTGGCATGAATTTCCATCCAGGGCGTTGGCTGACTGGCGGCCCTTCGGCCCATTGCGTGAGAATTCACAATACTTGCGATCAACTTTCCTGATGGATATCGTCGGATTGTCGGTGATCTGACTCCCCTGGCGAATTGTTGACAGCGTGCCTGCTCATCCTGCCCGGTGGCAATCCCCAAGATCGTTCCAACACCCACAATTAACAAAACGTACTCAGAACTTGAGCGGGGCAAGCAGCCTGCCAGCGGGTTCGAGGGGTGTGGATCCTACGTCGTCAGCAAGGAATTTCGAAATGCATCAGGTTTCCACGATCGAACGGTTGGTCAATCTCGTCGATCCGCAGGCTAACGTCATCCTCAATATGACGTACGAAGAGGCCCTGAATCGACTCGGCTCGGGCGACCCCGAGCGCGTTCGCGAAATCGACGGCCAGTTCGCCCTGGTGCATAAATCGGGGAAAATCGTACGACTGGCGCGCTCGATCGGTCGGCCCCTGCGTTATTTCATCGCCAAACGCCACGAGGGCCCGGCGTTGATTGTCGCCGAGCGCATCGACCAGATTTACGACTTCCTGAAAAGCGAAGGTCACGACAACCAGTTCCATCCGTCGTACACCCGGATGGTACCGGCGCACTACATTACAGAGATCGCGTTATTGGGTTGCCCGGATCCGAACCCGACCTACACGCGATTCTTCGCTCCGCAACGGAATCGGCTGCCTGCCGATCTCGACGCCATAGGCAGGGCGTACATCGGCCAACTCGCCACGGAATGCTCGCGCTGGCTCGACGGCATTGATCGTCAGGCGCCCATTGGCGTGCTGTTTTCCGGCGGAGTCGATAGCGGCGCGGTCTTTCTGGTGCTGTATCACCTGCTCTTGTCGAGGGGTGAATCTCCCGCCCGGCTGAAGGCCTTCACTCTTGCCGTGGATGGCCGAGGCGCCGATGCCGAGCAAGCGACGAAATTCCTGGAAGCCAATGATCTGGGACTGTTCCTGGAGACCATTGAAGTCGCCAGCAGCGATCTCGACATTCGCGACGCGATTCGGGTCATTG
>JAFEBR010000900.1 GCA_018242565.1 Planctomycetota bacterium
ACCGCGCCGATCAGACGACGGTGGAACGGCGGTTCAACGGGTCGTCAACCAACATCACGACCTGGACCTACGACGCCGCCGGCAACCGTACCAAGCAGAAGATCAGCAGCACGATCACGACATCGGTCTACGACGCGGCGAACCGGTTAAGGCGCACGCAGGACAACACGGGGATCACGACGTTCACATTCGACGCCGACGGGAACCAACGCTCGATGACGTCTCCCACGTTGCAGCGGACGACATTCGTCTGGAACTTCGAGAACCAGCGGACGGTCGCCGTGCTGCCGTCGCTGGCCCGAACCACGTACACGTACGCGCCCGTTAACAAGAAGTCGGTCGAATTGCCCGTGGCCCGGCAGACCTCCTCGGGCACCGGCAACTTCCAGTACGACGACCAGAACGTGATCACCGAAATCAGCCAGTCAAATGCCGTGACGGCCCGGTACACGCTCGATCCGAAGCCGTTCGGCAACCTGATCAGCCAGCGGCGCGGCGGCACGGTCAGTGCGTTCTATCACTTCGACGCGCAGGACAGCACCCGCGCCTTGACCGACTCGACGCAGACGGTCACCGACACGTTCCTGTACCAGACGTTCGGCACCATCGCGTCGCGCACGGGAGGCACAACCACCCCGTACACGTTCTTCGGGAAACAGGGCTATTACCGGGACGACCAGACGCTCGACTTTGCTCTCCGCCAACGCGTGCTGGACCCCACACGCGGACGGTTCCTGTCGGAAGATCCGCTCGGGTTCGACGCCGATGAATCGAACCTCTATCGCTATGTCAGGAATAATGCGCCGAATGCGTTTGATCCGAGTGGCGAAGCGGGAGCGAGAGGTAGTAGCGCCCCCCCACAGTCCTGCGCGGTTTCGGATCGAAACAATCAGCGAACTGCGTTACCGCTGGGGCAGAAGGATGGAGTCGACATCATCCCAGCAATCGCTAGCCAAGCTTGCCGTGAGGCAATTGACCTACCGCGATTCAAATCCGCCTGCGATCTCATAAAGGAGTTTTTCCCGGGAGTCCAGATTCCTCCCATGATTCCCAACAAGCCTGCGCCTCCGAACAGTTCGACTTTGCTCCGGAAGCAAATCGCGAAACTGCGTGATTCGAAGAGCCGCTGTCTAAGTGATGCTGCCCGAGAATTCAATCAGGCAAAGTGCCCAAAGCCCAAGATTGGAAAGAAATTCATCGATTGCGAAGATGTCATTATCTTCAAGGTCGAGCGGTTCCGCAATCTTCTAAAGGGGCTGGCGAGTTGCCTAAAGCAGCCGCCGATGTTTGCAAAATACTGTCCCATCGAAATTTTATTACCCGCTGGGGCACTTCTGCCGGACATAATCAAGAATGTCGGAGGAAATCTTGCTGAGGACCTTGCACTGTCCCTCGGACAAGCCGGGGCGGCCACCGCTGAGCAGACACAAAATTTCATTTTCCTTTATTCAGCCGGCAAGTCAGAGGAAGCCTATAAATCGCTAGCGGCGTTTATGGCCGGTGTCTGTAAAGAGTCACAGGTGATTGCGATTTTGGTCACGCTCATTGACTATGAAATTGAAAAGCTGTGTGGGAATGTTTCCGGCTTTCTGCAAAGCAAAATAATACTGGAGGACCCCGACTTCCAATACATGCGGCTCTACAACCAGGCCGTAGAACAGGGCGCTAGTTCACCTGCATGCAGTGACGCCCTATTAGGCGCGGCCAATGTCGCGGCCGATCGAGCGGCAAACACCCATCTCGCCAAGGCGATGGTCGAGAAGGTGCTTGAGTGGAATCGGCAGAACGACCCATATTCGTTCGCTCTCGGACAAGAAGCCGCACTGCTGTTCGATCTTGTCGTCCAAGCCCTTATTGATTTCGTCGCCGACCTTCTGGGCCTGGGCCTTTTCGACCTCGCACAGCAGGTTTTGAA
>JAFEBR010000901.1 GCA_018242565.1 Planctomycetota bacterium
CTGGCAGGAGGAACGACAACAAGCGCAACCGGAGAGCGTCTCGGAACTGATCGCCAGCGAAGTGCTGGAACTGGCGATTCAGGAACTGGAGAGAAGTTTACCCTCCGCAGTAGCGGATCAGGCCGACGAACCGCTGTCACTGGACGCGGCCATGACCTTTTTAACACGTCATTCGCCGACCGAATAAAATCCCAACGCGGCCCGTCACTCTCATTTACCGATACGCTGTCTCCAATCAAAACGTCCGCCCCCGTCACGCCGCCTCAGACGGACCATCAGCCGCTGCCTGCCGATCCGGCTCCCCAACCTTCATCACCCGTCACGATCGCCAGCGGCGAAAAAGGCAAAGCCCGCGACCTCATCGCGGCCATTCGGACGCTCAAAATGCTGGAACAAGAACAACGCCCAGCGACCCCCACCGAACGCGAAACCCTCCTCCGTTTCAACGGCTTCGGTGCCGTCGCCCTCTCGATCTTCCCCGATCCGGTCTCCGGCCAATACAAGGATCCAAGCTGGCAAGCCTTGGGCACCGAACTGCAATCGCTTTTAACGCCCGACGAATACGCCAGCGCCAAACGCACGACGTTCAACGCGTTCTATACGTCGCCAGTCGTAATACATCTCATGCATCAGGCCCTCTCCCGCCTGGGCATTAACAACAATGCCACAATCTTGGAACCCGGCTGCGGCATCGGCAATTTTCTCGGTCAGGGCCAACCGACACAGCATTTCATCGGGGTCGAACTCGACGGCATCTCGGGACGCATCGCCCGTGCCCTGCACCCACACCACGAAATCCGCATCGAAAATTTCCGGGACACCAAACTCCCCGACAACTCGCTCGATGCCGTCATCGGCAACGTCCCGTTCGCCGATCTGAAGCTGGACTATCACGGCCAGAAACTGGCATTACACGATTACTTCTTCGCCAAATCGCTGGATGCCGTCAAACCCGGCGGCGTGATGGCACTGGTCACTAGCCATTACACGCTCGACAAACAAAACGCCTCCGTCCGCGAACTCCTGGCCGAACAGGCCGATTTCCTGGGAGCGATCCGGCTCCCCTCGGAGGCCTTCAAGCGGGAAGGGACCAATGTCGTGACCGACATCGTCTTCCTGCGGAAACGCGCCTCCGGCGAACCAGCACAGCACGTCGATCCCGACTGGCTCGCCACCGGCACCGTCGCCATCGAAGGGACCGGCATCCCAATGAACCGGTATTTTCTGAACCATCCCGACATGGTGCTGGGCACGTTCAGCCGCAAGAACCGGCTCTACAACAGCGACACGGAATTCAGCGTCGTCGGCAACGGCGTCTTGGCCGACCAACTGAAAGCAGCCATCCGCCGGCTCCCCGAATCGACGATCCGTCACGATGAACCGGCCCCTAAGCCGCTTCCCAAAAGCCCGGAAAAATCCTTCATCCCTCCGCCGCCCCTCAAACACATCGGCGAGGGGAGTTTTTTCGTCGGCGATCAGCAACGGATTTACCAATCGGTCTCCGGCCAAAGTCTGCCCGTCACCTACGGCGGCACCGATCTGTATGCAGACGGCACACTGATGGGTAAGCGATTAGCAGCCCTGATCGGCCTCCGCGACAAAGCCCGCCGGGTGCTGCAATCGCAGAACGAAGGCTGGCCGGATGAGGAACGCATCAAAGCCCGCCGGGCCTTGAACGATGCCTACAACGGCTTCGTCAACGACTTTGGCCCCATCAATAAAACGACGTTAAGCGAAGGCCGGGAAGGCAACGTCATCCGCCGGATGCCGAACCTCGCGAAATTCCGCGAGGACCCGGACGCCATGCTCGTCATGTCGTTGGAAAACTACGACGAGACGACCGGCAAGGCCACCCCCGCTGCCATCATGACCCGCGACGTGGTCGGCAAAACCCCGCCCGTGACACAGGTCCAATCCGCGGAAGAGGGACTGCTCGTCTCGCTCGACCGCAAGGGACTGATCGACCTGGCGTTCATTTCCCAACTTTACGGCAAGCCGGAAGCCCAAGTGATTCACGAACTCGGGGACTTAATCTTTCTTGATCCCGATTCGAGAACTTGGCAGACCGCCGACGATTACCTGTCGGGCAACGTGCGTTCCAAACTCGCGGCCGCGTTAGCGGCCGGTCCCGAATTCGCCCGCAATGCCACGGCTCTGCAAGCCGTCCAACCCCCCGACATTCTCCCCGGCGATATTGATGCCAATCTCGGTGCTCCGTGGATTCCTGAATCCGACATCCAGGCCTTCGCCACCCACCTGTTCCGGTCCTCGCCGGATTCGATCCGCATCGACCACCTCAAAAAGGACGCCGTGTGGAGCGTCGATGCCGACGATCTCGTCGTAATGTCGGTTCCCGCCACGTCGGAATTCGGCACCGCCCGCGTTAACGGACTCGATCTCCTGGAACAGGCCCTGAACATGAAATCGCCGACGGTCTATGACACGGTTCACGACGGCGAACGCGAAGAGCGCGTCGTCAACCAGGAAGCCACGCTCGCCGCCCGCGAAAAGCAAAAACTCATCAAAGATCGGTTCCGATCTTGGGTGTTCGCCGAACCCGAACGCACCGAACGCCTCGTGCGGCTGTACAACGACACTTACAACAACCTGCGTCCCCGCGTCTTCGACGGCTCGCACCTCGATTTCCCCGGTATGAATCAGGCCATCACGTTGCGTCCGCACCAAACCGCCGCCATCTGGCGGGGAATGAGTTCCGGCAACACGCTACTCGCCCACTGCGTCGGTGCCGGCAAGAGTTTCACAATGGCCGCCACCGGCATGAAGATGAAACAAGCCGGACTCGTCAAAAAGCCCATGTACGTGGTGCCGAACCACCTTCTGGAACAATTCGCCCGCGAGTTCATGCAACTCTACCCGAACGCCCGGTTACTGATCGCCAGCAAGGACGATTTCACGCGGGAAAAACGCAAGCACCTGACCGCCAAAATCGCCAGCGGCGATTGGGATGGGATTATTGTCACCCATAGCTCGTTCGAACGGATCGGCATGTCGCGGGACTATCAGGCCCAATTCCTGCGGGAGCAGATCGAAGAATACGACCAGCTTTTGCGTGACAGCGCCGCCGTCACCCAAACCAAAGGCCGGCGGAATATCATCAAAACCATCGAGAAACAGAAAGCCAAACGGGAAGAACGGCTCAAAGACCTGCTCGCCGAAGACAAGAAAGACGATGGATTGGTATTCGACGAACTGGGCGTCGATCACCTGTTCATCGACGAAGCCCATTACTTCAAGAACTTAGAAACCCCCACCAAAATGGACCGCGTGGCCGGCATTCAGACCGGCGGCAGCGAACGCGCTTTCGACCTCTATATGAAAGCCCGTTATTTGCATCAACAACACGCCGGCCACGGCCTGACCTTTGCCACCGGCACGCCGATCTCGAACACGATGGTCGAGATGTACACCATGCAACGGTTTCTGGATCTGGAAGGACTTCAGCAAAGAGGCATCGAGCACTTCGACGCTTGGGCTGCCACGTTTGGCGAAGTCGTCGAGTCGATGGAAATCTCCCCCGACGGCGCATCACTCCGGCCCCGCAGCCGGTTCGCCCGGTTCGTCAACCTGCCGGAATTGCAGCAGATGTTCCGGGCCTATTCCGACGTGCAAACCGCCGAAATGCTCGACCTGCCGCGTCCCCGCCTGCAAGGGGGCAAACCCCACATTGTGGCCTGCCCCATGTCGGAAGAACAATCGGGCCTGCAACAAGAACTGGTGCAACGCTATGACCGCTTACGGTCGCAAAAGGTCGATCCCCGCGTCGATAACGCCCTGGCCGTGACGACTGATGGCCGTAAGCTAGCCCTCGATGCCCGGATGCTCTCGGCCAATGCCCCCGATTTTCCCGGCTCGAAGATCAACGCCCTCGTGGAGAATGTGGCCGCTATCTGGCAGAAAACGACCGAAACCAAGGGCACTCAGATGGTGTTCTGCGACATGGGTGTCAATCCCACCGATTGGGGGTTTTCTGCCTACGACGAAATCACCGAAAAGCTGGTCCAACGTGGCATCCCGCGTGACCAGATTGCCTCGATTGGCGATGCAGATTCCGATGCCAAGAAACAATCCTTGTTCGACAAAGTCCGCCAAGGCACGGTTCGCATCCTGCTCGGCAGCACCCAAAAAATGGGCACTGGGACCAACGTGCAAAAACGTCTCGCGGCCCTGCATCACCTCGACGCTCCCTGGAAACCGGCGGAAGTTGAACAACGGGACGGCCGCATTCTGCGGCAAGGCAACGAGAACGCAGAAATCGCGATCTATCGCTACGTGACCTCCGGCTCGTTCGACGCCTATATGTGGCAGGCCCTGGAAACGAAAGCCCGATTCATTTCGCAGGTGATGACGGGCGAAAGTGCCGTCCGCAAAGCGGACGACATCGGCGGACAAGAATTGTCATACGCCGAAGTCAAAGCCATTGCCTCCGGCAATCCCGCCGTACTGACTCTCGCCGAAGCCGACGCCGAGTTGCAGCGGCTAGCGATCCTGCAAAAAAACCACGCCGACGAGCAATTCGTCGCCCGGCGTAACGTCCGCGATCTGCCAGGCACAATCACTCGGCTCAAACACCACATCGCCGATCTCGCCGCCGACCAAGCGACGGCGAAAGCTCACGCCGACGATCCCGTCACGATCGGCACCCATTCCTATCCCAAAGATGAAGCACTGGCCCCGCTCACCGACCAGCTCGACCGGATTCCGGTACTCATCAACGCCCGCCGGTCGTTCTCACTGGGCGCGTATCGCGGTTTACGGTTCGGATTGATCGTCGCTCCCGATTCACCGCCGGAAGTCTTTCTCGACGGCCAAGGCTCCCGCACCACGATGCTGGCCCGCGACAGCCACGGCCCGCGCGCCGTCTTGAATGCCCTCGACCGGTTGGCCGACAGCTATCACCGCCACATCGAGAGCACCGAACACGACCTGGCCCTGGCCGAAGGCCAACTCCGTGACTACGAATCTCGGCTGGGCCAGCAGTTTTTCCACGCGGAGTACCTGGCCAAGGTCACCACCCTTCGAGACCGGCTGCGGGTCTCGTTGTCTGATCAAGCACGTTCACAGGAAGGCGAACCTGAAAGCAGTGCCGACATCGCCGCCGAAATCAAAGCCCTTCGCGGCTCGCAAGCGCTCGACGCTTCCGTCGAGCGAAGCTCTGCCCCGCGAGTCACCGCCGAAGAACCGGTGACAGCGAAGATCCGCAAGCGGAGCGAATCGCGGTCGGATTATGCATCCGAATCAGTCGACACGCCAACAGTCGTCCCGGCCAGCCGTCATCCTGCGACAGCCGAGTCAGAATTCGGTGACTTGCCGGACTTTGCTGGGTTCTCGCATCGGGAGCAAGTGGCC
>JAFEBR010000902.1 GCA_018242565.1 Planctomycetota bacterium
AATATGCCCACAACGACGAATTACATCTGGGACGAGGAAAACTACCTCGCCGAATCTGACGGCACGAATACGATTAACGTCGTGTACACGAACGAGCCGCAGAAGTACGGCAATCTTGTGAGCACGCGGATCTCAGCAACGACGAGCTACCACCATTTCGATGCGACCGGATCGACGCGACAATTGACGTCGTCAACTGCGGGCCAAACGGATTTGCTAACCTACGATTCATGGGGTAAAAGTGTTCGTCGGGCCGGACTTACACCCTTTGGCCTTCAGTGGGTTGGAATACTTGGGTATTATTTCGACGACGAAGTCGGTACTTACCACGTTCGCCGACGCGCGTACGACGCCGGTGTAGCCCGCTGGCATAGCTCCGATCCATTTCCTATCACTGGAACTGCGATCGCGATTCTGAGCCACTTCGCCGAACTATTTAGCTACGCGAGTAATTCACCCCTACTCTATATCGACCCGTCCGGCCTAGATCCCTCTAACTGTGATCGGTGTGCTGACGACATATTGGACGCGCAAAAGAACAATCAGTCAGTAATGTCGCTACTGACCTGTATCAATTCGCTCGGATGCGACGTCGAGAGTAGTTGCATTTGCTGTAAGCCAAACCAAAGAGGCTGCTCCGGCCCAACGAACGACGCGAGGAAAGTAAAGGTCTTAGTCTGCAAGCAAATCCCGGACCATGCAACGACATACGTCCACGAGCTTGTTCACACTCTTCGGTATTGTTTCAAGAATAAACTTTTTGACTGGAAGCAAACGCAACCACTTGGTCTAGCGGGCTCGTGTCTGAACTGTATCCAAGAAGAAATGCTATCGTACATTTGCGCACAACAATGTGTAACGCTAGGGACATGTTATAACAGGGCGCTCGCATCGTGCCTTGCCCCTGACGATGCCCTTCTGCCGAACGTGACTATGCCGAAGACACCCAAACCTCCCGATTGCTGCAATCCTCCGGAAAACTGCACCGCCGGACGAACGAAGCCGGGAGGTGATGTCTTCAGCTGTAAGGCGGGGGTCAAACAAGGGGACCAGGATGCGGCCCTGAAGTGGGCACAGACCGTCTTTACCTGGAAGAATGGTGAGCCCGGCGCCGATTCGTCGGATTTGCAGCTCGACGCTTTGGAGAAACAGAGACCGTGCCAGATGTTATTTAAATTCGGCCGAAAGGATGATTGCTTTCGGCTACTTTCTTCGAACATAAGTCTATTCCCAGAAGTCTAGCCCTCTTCCCGCTGTCAAGGCAATCATGAGTACCACTCAACTCAGCAGAGATCTGCAGTGCGCCGACGCTCTGCGAGGGAACGCGCGAATGGCAAACACCTACGGTTCCATCCTGCTACCACCCGAATCGGGCTTTGGCGCTCCCGAAACGGAATTAAACCATCGCCGAGTTGCGGGTAATTCCGCAAGTCTGGATGCTAGACCTGACAGCCGTGGCTACTCGGGTGCAGTAGGCGGGAGGCTACCCGGATGACGGCACCAGTTTCACCTTTCAAAAAGTCGACCACCCGCAGTTGGCGGCAATGGTGGCGAGCTGCGCCGCTCGCGATTCGTATTTTCCTATCGGTTTTATTTGCAATGGCCGGATGGTCGTCTTGGTCTTCGTATCGCATCTACAAGAACTACCAAGCCCGATGCATGGTCGAAAGGTGCGGGGGCTCGATTCGCCTTGAGTCTGGTAGACGAACGATTCTAACCGGCTGGATCTCGCAAATTGTTTTCGGCCGCCGCGACTTGTTCGACGATGTTACTGCTGTTGACTTCAAAGACGCTATCATTTCGGATGACTCGTTAGAACTTGTTGGCACATTCTCCAAGCTGCAGGAGTTGCACCTTTCCGGAGATCGCGTTTCAGATGATGGTTTACGGCACCTCGCGGGCCTTAGTGATCTACATACGCTGGTCATTCGGTCAACTGGTGTTGCCAGGTCGCGAATTAGCGATGAAGGACTGCTTCACATGAATAACTTCACAAAGATTGAGCAGCTCGACTTGTCGACTACAATGGTAACCGCAAATGGCGTCCAGTACCTGTCACACATGTCCAAGATGATATGGCTTGATTTACCGCGCTTTGAGTGGACTGACGATGCCCTAGCGGGGCTAAAACGTATGCGCGAGCTCCGGCGACTTGAAATCTCTGGCACTGGAGTCACGGATTTCGGAGTCGCGTATTTGGCCAGTCTAGAAGGGCTCTGCGAGCTATCGATTAAGGAAACGTCGATTACGGATTCCGGTCTCGTCGCCCTTGTCGGACTGAAGCACCTCAGCACGTTATGCTTAGATGGTAATTCGGTGACCGACGCTTGTTTGGCGCATTTGGCCGATCTTCAGGTCTGTTCTCTGTCGTTGCGGAACACCCTGATTAACGGGCGCGGCATGCGGTACTTATGCAGGTTGGAGTTGGCATCAATCGATTTTTGCGACACGCCGGTTGATGACGAAGGGCTTAAGCAACTCGAGAGGCAGGATAAGCTACTGTTACTTGCGTGTGCGAGGACCCATGTGACGGATGGCGGGTTGAAATACTTAGCCGGGCTACGCACGCTGGTCGGGTTGGATTTGAACGGCAATCACATTACCGATACGGGTCTGGCCGAGTTGCCGGCCAAAGTAGCGCTGGTACTGGACCTAGGTGAGACCGGAATCAGCGATGCTGGGATTGACTCCCTCAACCGTATTCAGGGCCGTTCGCGCCTGTCGCTTGCCGGAACCGGGGTCAGCGACGCTGGCGTTTCTCGCTTAACATTTTCCGAGGAGGTAGAATCACTCGACCTCAGCAGAACGACAATTACGGACAACGGCATTGAGGCTGTTCTTTCCCATACGCATCCGCGATCATTGAGAGTAGATGCGACGCGAGTTTCTGATAAGTTTCTCGCGTTTTTACTTACACATGAGCGGTTGGAGCTACTAAGCGCCAATGACACCTGCATTTCCGGCGAAGGATTTAGATGGCTTAATTCTAGAGTGTTTCCAAAGGAGCTGTTCTTGGACCGCACACTGGTGACGGATGAAGCCCTCGCGTGTGTTTTTGGGAGCGACGTTGTGACATTGTCTCTTAATGGAACGAGAATAACGGACGAGTTTCTGCTCTCGCTGGCGAAGGTGGCGACAATCCACACTTTGGAAGTGGGGGAGACGCGGGTGTCCGACGCGGGGATAAAAGGGTTAAAGTATTTACCGAAGCTAAGATCGCTCGTTCTTCGAGGCACTGGGATTACTGATGCTGGACTTGCAGAACTCGGAGCGTGCGCAGCACTGATTACGCTCGACGTAAGCGATACCATGATTACCGACCTCGGGTTTCGCGCGATCGCGGACCGCCAGCACATGCGCCAGATAGTCGTTACAGGAACTAAGGTCACGAGGCAGAGTGTTGAGGCGGTGCGGGGCGAGCACCCAGGTCTGGATGTCGTTGGCCCGTAGTCCGCTGCTGCACCGAATGCTGGCGGCGGAAATATCCGGACGGTTCCCGGGCCACATTCATCTATGATTCCGTGGGGAACCGAGTTACCATGAACGACAGCACGGGGCGGTACACGTTCGCCTACGATGCCCTTTCGAGGAAAACGATGGTCACGATCCCCTCGACACAGCGATTGACGTACGCATTCGACGCGGTTGGTCAGCGGCG
>JAFEBR010000903.1 GCA_018242565.1 Planctomycetota bacterium
ATGATCCCATGTGGTTCGTGAAGGAGGGCGGGAACAATTCCTCTATCGACATCGTGAAGATGACGAACGTTTTGAGTAACTCCGCTTCATTCACGACGACAAATCTGGCAGTCCAACCCTACAATTTCGTGAACGACACGCTCAACCCGAACGGATCGGTCATTACCAACAATATCGACGGCCGAATCATGAATGCGGCAGTCCGGAACAACTCGTTGGTCGCGGCGCATACGGTGGGCGTTGGGGCCAATGAAGATGATGCGCAGTGGTATCGCGTCGATCTTTCGACGGGGACACCGACATTGGCTGAACAGGGGCGAGTCGGTTTCGGTGCCAACACGTACACAGCGTACCCGGGCATCGACATCAATCCGACGGGCCAGTTGGGGATGTCGGTAACGAAATCGGGCACCAATACGCCTACCGATTTTATGTCGATGTATGTCGCCGTCAAATTGCCCACCGACCCGGCAGGAAAGTTCGGAGCCCCCATTCTGGTTTCGGCGGGTACGGGGCAAGCCAATTACTTTGACTTCGCCGGCGGTGGGTCAACTGGTGGGCGCCAAGGGGATTTGAGCGGTATCAGCATCGACCCCGTGGATGGAACATTCTGGGCAGTCAATGAATATGCTACTAACAACTCGAGCGGTGCCAACTGGGGTACGGCGGTGGCAAACTTTGCCTACGTCGATCTGCTGGAACCGCCGCAGAACGTCGTCGCGGTCGCCAAGAATCCGTACCAGGCCGATGTCACCTGGTCGATCGTCAAGGGAGCCGACCTGGGCTACGAAATCTATCTCGTGATTGGGACAACCAAAACGCTGGTCGGCACAGCCACGCAGCCTGGTTCAGGGACAACCGTTTCGGCCGTGGCCGGCGCGCTGCCTCCCGGTTCACCCGGCCTGATTCCCGGAACCAGCAACAAATTGTTTGTGCGGGCGAAGAGTTCGACATATACCCCCAGCTTCGCCGACTCGTCGATTGTCAGCGTAACAACGCCTCTGCCGTTGGGGACCGCGACCAATGTGACGGCCCAGGCCTTGTCGCCGACATCGGTTAAGGTTCAGTGGAACGCCGCACTCGGTGCGACGGGTTACCAGATTTTCCGACAACAGCCAGGTGGCGACATTCCAGTGAGCGGCATTTTGCCCGCCAACCCGACCAATGTCACCCTGACGGGTTTGCCTTCTGGCACGACCATGAAGTTGTATGTCAAGGCACTGAATGTCAACCTGTATCCTTACGCGACCAGTTCCACGACGGCCACTGTGACGACTCCGTTTGTCGTGACCTCCCCCCAGTTAACGGCCAAAGTCACGTCGTTGACCACCGCTACACTGACATGGTCCGCGAGTCAGAATGCCGCGGGCTATCGCATTTACGAAAGGATCGGTAACCAGGTCTTCCTCGTCGGAATTGTAGGCCCCTCGGTGCTCTCTTATAAAGTGACAGGCCTCCCCAGAGGGCAGTCCGTGCAATTCATGGTGCAGGCGTTTAACAATTACGTGTCCGCCGATTCCAACTGGGTGACCGTTAATGGTCAATCGGCCTGATCCTATATGGAACCAGACGGGCAGAGACCACTCGTTGTGAAAACCACGAGCGGTTTCTGCCCGAGTCCTGTCGACTGTTGTCGCCTGACCGTCTCCATCAGGCGGATACCGCGGAATCGCGGCACTGGCCGGATGGAAATCAGCACATCATGTGGAGGGGAGGTTCGCCGTGGCGAGGTGTCATACCAGACGGGGTCAATCGCTACCGATCTTACTCGGATTACTGCTGTGGGGCAGCGGCGGTTGCACTCGGTCGGGCCCTTCTGAAATCGCCCCAGACCTCGTGACGGTGACTGGGATTGTCACTCACCAGGGCCAACCCGTCGCCGGAGCGCGCGTGGGTTTTCATCCACTGAAATCCGGAGCCGACGAGGTCGATTTCGCCCATGGCGTCGCCGACTCACACGGTCGCTATTCATTGGCCATGCCCGAGCATGGTCCCGGTGCGATCCCAGGGGAATACGTTGTGACAGTGACCCATCCAGAGGGAGGACTTCCCAGCCGTTACAAATCTGAGGATTCATCCCCGTTGCGAGTCACCGTGCCAGATCAGGAAACGAACGACGTTCCGCTGGAACTGACAGATTGAGCGGAAACGAGCGCTACTGCCGAGTGGATATTGAATGCAATTGGTGTTTTGCGAACTGTCCGACTTGGATTCTTGAGTTTCTGTCCCTCTTCGCATTTGACGCCGCAGGAAAAGTCGGCCTAGACTATCATCGGGGAGTTCCTCCCCAGTTCTTACAAACCCGGGAGTCGCAAATGCGAAACAATCAACAAAGTGGACGGGCCCTGCGACGGGGCTTTACTCTCATCGAACTGCTCGTGGTGATTGCCATTATTGCGATTCTGGTATCTCTGCTGCTGCCCGCAGTGCAGTCAGCCCGAGAATCGGCACGGCGACTGCAATGCCAGAACAATCTGAAACAATTCGGACTGGCCCTCCTCAACTATGAATCAAACCAGGGTCGGTTGCCGTCGTCAGGCAATTACCCGGTCGGAGCGACCGCATCGGATTCGTATTCAGTGCATGCCCGCATCCTCCCCTTCCTCGACCAAGGAAATCTGTTCAGCCAAGTGAATTTCAGTCTGTCGGCCACGGCACAACCGGATGTTGTCATGCAGCGGATCCCGTCCTTCCTGTGCCCGTCAGAAGTCAACGATTTCGCCAGAACCACATCGACGCCGATCCGATATCCGACGAACTACGCTGCGGCCGTTGGTACCTGGTTTGTGTGGGATCCCAACACGGGAACCAGCGG
Source organism: Planctomycetota bacterium (assembly GCA_018242565.1). Classification (GTDB taxonomy): domain Bacteria; phylum Planctomycetota; class Planctomycetia; order Planctomycetales; family Planctomycetaceae; genus JACQFH01. The sequence continues at coordinate 2,816 of JAFEBR010000903.1, forward strand.
CGATACCGCGCTACCGCTCAACCGCAGCCTGCGAATGGCCGAGATTACTGACGGAGCGAGCAATACCATCGGGATCGCCGAAGTCAAAGCCTATCAGAACTACCTGCTGGGCACGGGAAATCCGTCTGTCGCGAACGCTCCCCCTCCCAACCTGCCTGCCGACACCCTGGCTTTCGGAGGATCACTGAAGACCACAGGCCATACGGGATGGACGGAAGGCCA
>JAFEBR010000904.1 GCA_018242565.1 Planctomycetota bacterium
AGCGGACACAGCGCCCCTCATGCCGGTCGGCCGTCCGCTGGAGTATCAAGCGGTCGCAGTCGCAGCAGCGGGTTTGTGGAGCGGTCATAAGTCAGGCCCTTAATGAGTTGCCACACAGAATATCACAACACGACAACAATTCCAGCCGGGGGATTGATTTGCGGAGTGGCGGTTTTGGGCCGAGTTCCGGTTCCCGGGATCTGCGTGAACGCGGCGACGGTGGTAGCCCCACTCGCGAAGAGTGCGGGGGATGTGGTGGTGGCGCGGGTGCCATCTGAAGCGTTCAGGCTGGGTCGATTGATCAGTCGAGTGTGCGGGTGTTGGGCGAAGCGCCGGTTGTCACGCGTTCTGCGCGAACGCGGCTGCCTGGGGCGGAATGGCCGTGATTCCTGTTGATTCTTGTCTTTGTATTGACGACAATTTCAGCATGCTGACAGAAATCACTCCCACCGCAAACGACGACCTTAGAGCCGTAAACGAGGCGTTCCTCGCAGGACGCCCGGTCGACCCTGAGGTCGCACGGCGTGTCCGCGAACGAGGTGCTGAAATTCGCCAGCGGATGCTCGCGGAGCAAGGACTTCTGGACATCGGCGTGAGTCTTCTCAGGCAGGCCCGTGAAGCTGGTCATTGATGCCAGCGTTGGCTGGAATGCTCTGGTGCCAGAGCCGGATTCCGACAAAGCGCTCGTGCTGTTTGACGGCTTCCGCAGGGGCCAAGAAAAGGGGCGACCGCTGTTCTAGCCCGGTTTAACAGCGGTCGCCTGTGAGCACCTTCATCGTAATCGATCGTCTCGCTGGCCCGTCGCGATCGCCTGGGCAGTTGCCCCCGAATAGAATTCGCCCATCCCGCCGAGTGGGCTGCCGGCGGGATGGCCTGCTCAGGCGACGCGAGCCGGGGCTTAGCAGCGTGCCAGGGCTTTCGCCGAGATCCGCTTGCGGACCCAGGTCCAGCCAAACATCCCCAAGAGCACCGACGCCATGCCGATGGAGGCCGGTTCGGGGCAGGACGCAATTTCACCACCGAGCGCGTAACCCAGTCCGTCATAGAACTTCTCACCCAGGTACGTGCCATCGATGGCGTAATGTTCGATGTAGCCGGTTCCGTAACGTTCAAACCACAGCGTGCGGTCGATGTCCATGGCCAACGCGGTGCTGCCGACATCTCCGGCGTAACTGCCATCGGGGGTGGCAAATGACGACAGCAGCGTACCGGTCATCGAGTAATCGCTGATGACTCCGGTCACATAGTTCTGGATCCAGAGCGAATTGTTCCACCGATCCCAGGTGATTCCTAGATCATAGGCCGTTCCGGTCGAAAAGCTGACCGTTCCGGGGCCACCCCAATACAGTCCGGTGGCGATGACGTTGCCGCTGCCGAAATCGACCGTGAAATTGTTGCGGCCATTACTGGTTCCATCATAAATGCCAGAACCCGTGTACCCGTTGCTGATTTGATTGCTCCAGGTCAAGCCATCCGCGTGGACATGCAGGTGAGGGGCGCTGATGTATTCTCCCCCACCCAGTCCGGGATATGATCCCGTCGTGCGGACATACGGGCCCCAATACGGATTCACAATCGCAATTGGGCCCTCCTGGTGTTGATTGATCGACGCGTTCTGGACGAAATGTTCGTGCCGAATTGCGTCCAGAGTCGAGATACCGTTGGTGTTGTATTCATCGGTGAGGTAATAGGTCCCTTCCGGTCCCATGGAACTGGCGTGAACCGTCGTGACCGCCAACAAAAGTAAACTGAAACCGAGTAACGTCCGCAGCATCTGTGTGCCTCCTGACCTTAAAAATGGGGAATCGAGTGACCAGGCCCAATCTTCGTAACGCACCTGTCGACTGAAATGAAATTCCGTGAGCCACCCAGACAACGCAAGTGGCGGTTCGTTCTACGCATTGCCGGCCCGCAGTCTCGACGACGGCAACTGTCCCGCGGTCGTTCCCCACGAAAGGGATTCACCGATGCGGGAGCGGCCGCCGACGGCAGTCGGGCAGACATGTTGTTGGCTCAGCAGCCATACGGCAGAATCTAAGGCGGTCGCATGGGTGTTCCTTCGGCGAGGGATTGGGATTGCCAGAGATCACGACGGCGCGAGGGGCCCCCTCATGGAGAAACCCTTTCGGTCCAGTTAACGATCCGTTAACCCTGTAAATGCAGCGAACGCGACCTGGCGCACGTGGAGCGGCCCGAAAGATTTGAAAACCTTCAAAAAAACCTCGGCGAGCGGTTTAAATCGACCGGGAGACCTGATTCCTGCTGGCAAACCGCACTCGTTCGGGGCAGGTTTCCCGTTGGGCACGCAGGCATCCGCAGAGGTTTGGGAGACCACGGTGCGTGGTTCGAAGTTGGGGAGCCACGAAACGCATGAACGGTCACGAAGAAAGGAAAGAAGGGGCCACGGATGGACACAGATTCACACAGATTGTTTTCTGATCGGGTGACCGGTTCCGTTCCGCAGATCGGCTGGCCCGGCACCTCTATTTTTTATCCGTGAAATCCGCGTCATCCGCGGTTCGGTCCTTTCCGTGTTCGGCTTCGTGCGTGGTTCAAAGATGGGGAACCACGAAATGCAGGAAAGAGACGAAAGAAAAGGAGGGGACCCACAGACTAGCACAGATTCACGCAGATTTGTTGTTGATGGAGCGACCGGTTCCGTTTGGCAGATCGGCTGGTCGGGCACGCCTGTTTTTTATCCGTGAAATCCGAGTCATCCGCGGTTCCGTCCTTTCCGTGTTCGGCTTCGTGCGTGGTTCAAAGATGGGGAACCAGGAGAGTAGGAGAGGGACCGCACGATTGCGGTCGCCCCTCCCCTCATCAAACCGGACTGGCAGATTTCCGGCATCCGGCTTACCCGACAACAGTCGGCGACCAGGCATGCACAGGAG
>JAFEBR010000905.1 GCA_018242565.1 Planctomycetota bacterium
CTAAGTTCGGCCACATCGTCAGGGTGGACCTCAGAACCACATTCAGCACATCGAGAGCGGCGCGTTTCCGAACGACATCCGCAGTGAGAACAATAGGGCATGAGAGACCTCTCCACAAAAAGTCGGGGCGCTGTGGTGCCTGCATCATACGGCGGTGTCGCGGCCGTCGATACGCCGGTTTGCGAATTCCTCTTGCCAAAATCGACCAATTGGGCGATAACCCGCGCCCTCTCTCAAATTCCCTGCGTAAAATCCCTGCCCCTGACGGCCAATTTCGGCCTACCGCCTGATGCCCTGTTTGTCGTCATCCGCCGACATCCCTTCGGTTCCATCCGCGCTGCGCTCCGGTTCTGCCTGGTGGCCGCGGGTCGGTCTGTGGCTGCTGCTCTGTCAGGTCGTCTGGGCCGGAAGTGGCTGCGTCTCGAGTACTCCCTATCGGTATGGCAAGTTCCACCCCGATGACTACGAGCGACAACCCGTCGTCGTCGAACGGGGCAAGCCCCACAAGGTCCTGGATGGGCTGGCCTGGTGCGTGGGAATTCCGTCCAAGATCTTCACGCTTAATTCCAAAACGAACAACCACAATGTCTCGGATGAAACATTGGCCGAGTTGAACGAGTACCTTGAGGAAAACGACCTCACCGACGTTTACGTCTCGGTGAACGACTACAACCCGAAACTGCAATGGCAGCGTCTGCGTGAAAATACGTCGATCGCCCCCTTCTGGAAGTACACCGTCGGCACCATTAACTGGCTGGGTTACACGTTTGTGCCCAACCGTGTCGTGGGTGGCGACGAATACAATCCGTTCACCAACACGCTCATCGTCTCGTCAGACGTTCCGGTGCTGTTGTTGAACGAGGCGGCCTACGCCAAAGACATTCACTTGCGCCAGCATCCCGGTACCTATGCCACCGTCAACGATCTGCCGGTCGTCTCGTTGTGGCGGCACTCCATCGCCACCAACGATGTGCTGAGTTACGCCCGAGATCGCGCCGACTGGCAGACCGAGAGTATGGCCTACGAGACGTTGTATCCGCATGTCGGCGCCACAACCTTCGGCTCGGCTTCGCATTTTGTGCCAGTGGTCGGGCCCTTTATGTCGGCCGTTGGTGCAGCGGTGGGTCAGGTGGCCGGCCGCACCGTCGAAAGGACGCAGAAACCAGGTTCGACCCATCTGCCTCCGGAAGACGAGGAACCGCCTCAGGTCGCCGAGAATTCTGCAGACGAACCCGCCGTGGTTCAGCCAGCCAGTGCTGAATCAAAACCGCAAGGCAAAGCGCGTGGCCAGCGCGTGCGCTCGGCGGACTCGACCAAATCCGCTGCTCAGAAATGAACCGGGCACGTCCCGTCGTCAGGTCGTTGATCGACTACGGGAGTTGTGCAGCCGCGTTGTGCCGATCGCCCGTGGGCCGGTAAGGCGATCGGGTGGGCACCGCGCAGTTCCTCTTCCTCTCGTCGTTCCGGCACGAGTACAATCAGCCGCATGGAAAACCAGCCCCAATCACGAGGCGGCCCCCTGCATTGGCTGGCGGCCCGATCGCGCCGCTTTTGGTTGACGGCCAGCGCCGTCGCACTCGTATTGGGTTATCCGCTCAGCCTGGGGCCAGCCATCTGGCTGACGTCTCGAGGCTACTTCCGTGAATCGGTCGTGCAGACGTTTTTCCGCCCCCTGCTCCTCTCGACGGCGGAGTCAGAGTCATTGAGTCAGGCCGTCGAATGGTGGGGTTCCTGGGGCGTGCCCGATGACAAAGCGGTCACGTTCTTTTTTGAAACCGACGAAGCCAGCATCGTCTTCCAGTTCACGCGCACCGGCGAAGGAACCCGGCTGTAACCAGGCCAGTCATCCACTTCGCGTAGCATCGATACTTGCGAAGGAACCAGCGAGGTAGAGCCGCGCTGGTCTCGACTCGGCGATCTCTGCGGCCACTGTGGTTCCAATCCTCTCGTGCGGCGGGTTTCAGTTCCCCGCGGTCCAGCGGTTTACCCCGCCGATTGACCAATCTCGGCCAGCACGTCGCGTGCGGCGGCAATCGTGGCGTCGATATCGGTTGAGGTGTGCGCACTCGACACGAAATTCGCCTCGAAC
>JAFEBR010000906.1 GCA_018242565.1 Planctomycetota bacterium
AGTGCCACCGAGCACGTCCGGCCGACAGCCCGCCCAGCAGATTCTTCCCAAGGTCACAGTCTGGCCGACGCCAACCGGGCGGGTAGCCCCACTGCTGTGACCATCTGGCTCTGACGCAAGTCGTTAATTAAACTTCGGTTCGGATGACTGCCCCCCTGCAACCGAAGCCCAGGAGCATTCCGTCATGGATGACGTGAACCTTTCCCTGATTCGAAAAACTCCGCTGTCTCAGGCCGTGTTGATGGTCCTGTCGCATGCGACTCAAGATTCGTTCCTCGACGACTTGTACGATCGCAACCGCGGTCGATGCTACGAGAAGACGCTCTCCTTTTCGACGCTCGTGTATTTGATTCGGGACGCCCTGCTGCAGCACTCCGGAAGTGGCCGAAAGAGTTGCGATCATGCGGCAGAAAATCAGGCCCTGCCGGTCACGCCCTCGGCGTTTTACCGCAAGCTCTCGCGGATTCCACTGGTGGTGAGTCATGCCTTGTTGTCCGAGACGGCTGTGCGAATTGGTAAGCTCTCGCCGACACATGAGTCGTCTCCAATTCCCGTGTCGCTACGTGGCATGGTGTTACTGCCGGTCGATGGAAAAAAGATCAAGAATGTCGCCAAAAGAGCCGTGTTTCTGCGGGACCTGCCGGGGGCCGTGCTCGGTGCAAAGGTGTTGGTGGCGCTGCGTCTGGATCAGGGAATCGCCGTGGCGTTAGAGGCCAACCCTGACGGCGAAGCCAACGATTGTCCGCTGGTGGGTGGACTGGTGACGCAGGTCCGTCAGGTTGTCGAGGGAACGCGGTTGTTCATTGCGGATCGGCAATTTTGTGGAGTCGAGCAACTGAATCTGTTTGGTGCCGATGGGGATCACTATCTCATTCGACGGACCACCACCGCGCGATTTACGCCAGATCCCAACCAACCGGCCGTCTCGGGGACCGACACTCGAGGCCGGAATTATGTGCACTGTATGGGCACACTCTTCACGGGTCCTCAAGCCCGACCGATGCGACAGATCACGTTGACGCGACCAGGCGAAGAGACCATCACGCTGATTACAGACCTGCAGGACCAGACGACATTTCCCGCAACAGACCTGCTGGACGCTTACCTGTTGCGGTGGGGTATCGAACGGGTCTTCCAGCAAATTACCGAGGTATTTTCGCTGAACAGCCTGATTGGAGGCTCTCCGGAAGCGGTTGTGTTTCAGTGCAGTTTTTGTCTGATGTTGTACAACGTGTTGCGTGTCGTTCGTGACATCATCGCTACGACTCACTCGCGCGATCCGGAAACCGTGTCGATCGAGAAGGTGTTCTCCGACATGCACGACCAGTTCACGGCACTCCGCGTGATGGGCCTACTGGACGAGATGGATGCCGCCTTCTTGGAACCAACGACGACTGCCCAGTCTCGCGCCGCGTTGCAGAAATTGCTCCGCCACACCTGGAGCGATCGCTGGATCAAAGCTCCGCCGAAAAAGAAAGTTCCGAAATGTAAGCCAGCGAAGAAGTCGGGAGCCCACACATCCGTGCTCCGGGCGAAGCAGGCCTACGAAAAGCGACAGGCCCGCCTCAAACGCCGACGACAACAAGAGCAATGATGGTCACAGCAGTGGGGTAGCCCTCCCTTATCGCCCGCACCTGAAATCGGACGAGCACTTCCTCGCCGACGCGATTTCGTGCCTCCACCGCCGTCAGTGGTTTATGGTTATGGCGTGAAATCTGTTCAAAGCACTGATGCGACTGGGGGCAGCAGGTTTATTTGTCCCGGAATAGTTGAACACTGTGGGGTACATCAGCCCGGATGCCAAATCAATAATCGCGGAGGCCCCCACCTTCACGTCCGTAAAGTAAATCACAAGCCCTTCGTTATGATCGACTGTAAACGTTCCACATACAAACTCTGAAGTTATTTGCAGGAGCTTGACATTATTGGCAGTAACCGTCGCTCCGTACGTTCTCTTCGCAAAGGCATCAATCGTCTGCGAAAGAGAGTGAGCCAGTGGATTGCCGAGCCTGGTCGGCCGGTCAGGCAGCCTGTCGACGACGACATCCAGAAAATAGTTGACGGGTTCGCGAATTCGGGATTTGCCTGCGAATGCGTCCATCAACAGCTCTTTCAGTTTGGCCAACAATCGTTCAAAGTTCATGAAAAGCCTTTTGAGATTTGTTACACTGACTGGAATGCAGTCGCGTCAGATATGCACACCTCACAGCGACACAACCACGGCCATTGTATCGAAAGCGCATTCGATGCATTGAGTTACGGCCAGCCTTTGGGGCGGAAATGCCGATTTGGGTGAACATCGAGTCAGAAAAATGACGTGTTGCTTGAAAATAGATCAATAAAAGAGAGCGTTTTTTCAGGAGATCTTAACGCAATTTCCGCAGTGATACAACTCGACCGCCACTGGTTCCAGGTTGGCAACCACGGGCCGACAGAGAGACAAGTAACTGGACAACGGCAAACAGACTTTCTCGAAATTCTTAAAAACGATGCACCAAATCGAAAAAGTGTTGTGTCCGATCGAGCTGAGTCTTATATTTTTGCTTGATTGACCGGATTCCTGTCCAGCACCTTGCGGAGACTCTGCTATGCACCGAGTAGCTTGGGTTTTGCTTTGTTTTGCAAATTGCCTTTCGTTGCAAGCGGCGGATTCCGTTGTGGTCCCCTTGGGGGATATCGCCGCGAACCCGGAGGCCAAACTGTCGGCACGCCGGAATGCGATTGCGCTGCTCGCGCGCGTTCCCAAAGTCGAAGTGAATAATGCTGTCGACAAGTTAATCGACTTGTTGAAGAACGCGCCCAACGACAATTCCGACGGGCGAAATTTATATTTGCTGGAAATCGTGCAATCTCTGGGGATAATTGGGCCGCCAGCCACGAAGGCGTTGCCCGAGTTGGCGAAAATGAACGCCACTTCCGACAAGGTGGTGCTAGATGCGATTGCGGCTGCGGAAGCGGCCATACTGTCCAAGCCGCCCTCCCCGCCGGCCCAAACGCCAATTTCAGGTGCGGACCAGATTTCTGCGGAATTGAAAACCGGGATCGATGCGCTACTGAAGCTCGTCGATAAGGATTCGACCTCTCCTAATTTTGTCGAAGCCGCGGTAAAGTTGATCGACCCAAAAAACCCGGAATCGATTCGGCTAGGCGTACTGATTGCGAAACGCGGCATCAAGGCCGACACGCCGGAACCGCTGAAACAGAAATACGTCGACGTGCTGACGAAAGTCTTCACGAATGCCGAAAGTCCCGCTGATAAGGTGTTCGCGGCCAGTGAACTAGCACAACTCACACTCAACGCGATTCCGATCGTACTAGAGATTGCCGTCACGGATAAGAAACTACCCCAGGCGGTTCAGGATGCCGCGAAGAACGCGCTCGCAGATCTGAAGGCGAACTGGAGTGCCGCAACGCCTGCAACCGGTGACGCAGGCAAGCCTGCGCCCGGAGGCAAACCTGCAGCCGGCGACCAATCTGGCACGACACCCGCACGCGCGTCCGACGGGATTCCTGCACCTGCGATCTCGCCGACTTCCAAGAAGTAGTAGCTCTGGTCCGAGCACTCGCTTGGACGAATTCCTGGCAGCTCTTTGCACTGTCTATTTCGGCCGGCGCTCGTTAGGCGGAGTTCATTGTTACTTGGCCGGGGCCTCGATCCAGGTAATGGTCAGCTTGTCGCAGGTTTTCTGAAGATCCGGACCTTGCATCGCACTAGAGGAAAATGTCACCGTGGTCTCGGCAGTGAACGACGATGGTGGATACGACTCGGGACCGAAACTCGCCGCGAGGGAAGCCAGGACCTGCGTGGCTAGGGCGTCGCCCGGGACGACGTAGGCCTGTTTGCCATCGAACTTGCAATTTTTGATGGTAATCGGGTTCGTCAACGGATTCAGGTTGCTGTCGACTTTCAGACTGACGCTGACCGTGTCATAAACTTTCGGATCGACTTCGGTTGAGGTGATCAGAAGGCTACTCGGCTTAGCTTTGGGGTCGGAAGTGTCGCGGGGCGGGATGATGCCAACGCCACCATAGATGAATCCGAGTGCGATCGCTGACGATTTCCACTGCGTCGCGAGATTCGTAGCCGCGGCACCGGCCGTCGCGGGGATCAGCAGGTGCTGCGTGATTCCGTAGGGTGTCGCGAGATGGACATCGACGAATTTCTGGCGATCGTCTCCCACCAGAATTGGATTCGCCGGGATCGTCACCTGAATCACCTGCCGGCTGAGCATCTGCTTGTTCGTCACCAAGTTCCCGCCGGCGATGACCTGTGTCTGTAAGACGCTGAAATGATTGCCGACTAGAAATAATGTCGTCGCGGATTTCGTGTTGATCACAGGGGCTCCGTACCATCCGGTCAGTTCCGGCGCCAGGTCTGTGATTCCGGTGTTGAACATTGCAAAGCCACCCAACGTGTTCTCGTGCGGAACTTGGACATTCAGCGTCTGGAATGGGAGTCGCGATTCGAGCTGCCTCGCCTTGTTACACAGGCGGTCGAGATCACCATCGCGGTAGCATTCGCTATCGACGACGCGTGTCGCGCACTTCTCGATGCACTTTGCACGCCTACTGAGCCGCATGGCAGTTGCACTATCCAGTTCTTTGTGCTTCGGGTTGGTTAGCTTGAACCAATTTGTACTGCTTTCCAAAGTCGCATAGGGGACGAACGAAGGCATGACGACGATGGCATCGCATTCGCGGATTCCAGGTTCGAGCCGGCGCTGCTTGAGTAGCTGATTCCGGTTCGGTCCGCCAACCAGCAGGTCCTGGAAGAAGACGCGAGCATTGCTCTGTATCTCTGGTGTCTGGAATCGAGGATACAGCCGCCAGCCAAACGTTTCATTGCCTCCTGAAAACCCGACGGTGGTTCCATTTAGGTCGATGGTTTGTGCGTCGAATTCGATACGACGTGCAAAACGCATCATGTTCTGAGCGCTAATCTGTCCGTTGACGAAGGCCAGCGACAGGGCCAGTTGCATTTCCCGCCGACCGCTGAACGAGGCGGCGATTGCCTGCCGTTCCTGGACTGGATCCAACGCAAAAACGTGGATTGGCCAGCGTATACGCACGTATTCATTAAACGCGTGTCGTGCCTCGAGTGACGGATTCGGGCTGTAGTAATCGAGCCAACCGGTATCGGCAATGACGTGGCCTTTGGCGGCGGCCGATTCCCGCATGTCGCGAACCAGTTGGTCCGTCAATAGCGCGGATTCCACGATCGTCGCCCAGGCCATGGCACACGCCGCGGTCCGGCCGGCGTTGGGGTCTCCGTTCCTGGCGATATAATCGTTCTTGAAGCCGTTGCGCAGTCGGCGGATTGAGGCGGATTTGCGGCTTCGAATCGCATCGATCAACTCCTGGGTGCAGTATTTATTTAGCAGAACGTCGTTATTGGGCTGGGCCAGCAGGTTGTTCGATGCAGTAACTTGTTCCTGCAGGAAACCTTGCACGTCCGGCAGGTGGATATAGATCGCAGTCGAATCGGTGTACGGTCGACTAAATCGTTCACTGTTGAGCGTGGCGTATGAGTCACGCAATATCTGGTACATGAAGTCGTAACCATAGATCTCCAGGATGTCGGTGGCCGGGAAAGGCATTCGAGCTCGCCGCGACTTAGTTGCTGGAACGAGACCGGCTCCAACCATGTTGCCGGCTATTGCCTTTTCGAAATTGCCTCGGACACTCCTCAGATCACTTTCGAACTTGCGATCTGTATAACGTTTGAGTCTACGAATCGCCTGCATCCTCGAACTGTCGACCGGTTCCGGAATCTCGTCACGAGAACTCTCCTGGCCTGCAACAATGTCGTCATCTGGCGATTCCGTTAACGGCGGCAGGCGGGGAGGCAACCCGCTTTCGTTCTGATTCGAAATCGGAACGATTCGCCGCGGGCGTCGTAAAAAATCGCTTTTCTTCCGTTGCGTCGTCGCGTTGAGGAGCGGATTGGCCTCTCCAGGCGTCGACGTCGACTGTTGTTGCTCTAACGTGTCACGCTCAAGTTGCAGCTTGTCGCGGCGCTCCTGCTCATTGTCGCGTTCATTCTGCAAGCCGTCGCGCTGCTGCTGAAGGTTGTCCCGTTCATGCTGCAACTGCTCACGACGTTGCTCGAGTGCTTCTCGTGCGCTGTCCTCTTTGAGTTTTCGCACCTGAAGTTCATGGGCGTTTTTTAATTCCAGGACTTGTCCGACCCAACTCCATTCCGTTCGCTTGAACAGTCCCTGCAGCGAGGGAGTGTTATAAAACCCCTGCAACAGCAGGGTCAATTCGTCGTTCGTTGTGATCTCTTCAATGGTGTAGCTGTCAATGAACTCCAGCAGCGACGAAAGATCGAACGCCGACTCTTCATTGAAATAGACATTGTTAGCGGGATTGTTTATAAACTGAGTGACGGGATAGCCGATCTGGTCGACGACGTCATTCAGCACGAGGTTGCGGAATGTGGTCGGCAGAAGTTCATCGCTGAGATATGGCGTGATAGTAAACGTGACCTCGGCCCCATAGCCGATACCTGTCTTCTGGCCCGGGAGAACCGAGACCGGCAGCCGCACGAGGTTCAGTGAATACCCCGGCGCGTCGGCTGTATCATCCCCTTCATTAATTCGCCGCAGTTCGTGCAGGGCATTCAAGTAACGGGCCTTCTGTTCCAGCACTACGGTCGGTTCCAGCGCAATCGCCGCGTTAGCACCGAAGCCGATCGCAGAGGGCAAATTGGCCGAGTTGCGATTCATCGAGCCGAACGCGCCAAACGTGTTCGATACGTCCCCCATGTTGGGAAGTGCGGGAGGTGAAATCGGAGTACCATCGGAGGCGGCTGCCGTCTGCGACGTATTGACATTTGTCGTGCTTTGTACGGCGCGTGCGCCTGGTCGAACGACCTGTTGCGTTCCGCTGGCGGCCATGCTCAACGCCAGGGCGTTTGCGAAGTATGCTTGATCAGCGGCAAAGAACGAACCCTGCAGAGTCGGTTTGAAGTTCGTCAAATCGCTCGCCATCTGCGTTTCAAACTCTTCGCGAATCTTGCTCAGACGAGCTTGCCCCCACACGTCCGGCTGTTTCACGCTAATGCTGCCATATGTGTCTATATGCCGCTCCAGGGCGTCGATATCCTCAGCCAGCAATTTCACAGTCGTTATGGAGGCCGGGGGAAAAGCCACCGGCTCGGCGGCCAGGAGAGTCGGCCCGTCAAAAGCTTCAAGCCCTTGGCAAGAACAAAGCAGGAGCGACGAAAGTGAAAGGACGATTACTGATGGCCAACGAGACTGGCGATCCGTTGCGTGTAACATTTCCCTGCCCCCTGATACCACCCTGTAATTCCGGTCCGCCGATAAGCGAGCTGGAAGGCGTGCCCGACGTTGCTTGCTGAAACATGAGCGTTATCTAGTTTTCGTCTAACCAATTTCCAATCTTGATTCGTTTTGTACCGGTTTTAACGA
>JAFEBR010000907.1 GCA_018242565.1 Planctomycetota bacterium
CAGTAACGCGAGCGCGCTGGCCGTCGGCCGGCTCCATGATACTGCCACCCATCACATCCAGGCCGTAGAACCGGCCCGTAAACGACACGCCGGGTACAAAACCGGCCATCAGGCCGAATACGCAGGCCACAAGCTGCCAATTCGCAAGCCGTCGGAAGGCCTTCTCCATACCCGCCGCCTCTACCGTGACGCATGTGATTTTGTGAACTGCCTCCATCGAGAATACCCGCAGGCGCAAAGGTGTCAATCCGGTGTGCCGCATCAGTCGGCATCCCCAATCCGACATTCCTCCCATCTTTCACACGTGGGTGGCCGGCGTTACACTGGCGTACGTCGAGCGACAAATCCCAAAGAGCCACCTGGCAACGACGAACATCGAGCGGCGCGCGAAACGGACGGACGAACACGTGCCAAGTCCCACCGACGCCCGCCCCCGGCCGGCCCTGTGCCGGTCGAGGACATGATTGACAGCTACGGTGCAGACGTGGCCGTGACCCGTTGGTTGCCGGAACGGCTACGAACGCGAGGCTCGGTGACACGCGACCCCCCCCGCCCCCCCTTCGTTAGGGGGCGATTTTGCGCGGGCGTTGTTTGGAATACAGCGCGGCTGGGCCTGCGCGGGAGCGTCACCGCACGGCTCAACGCCCGCCAAACATCACACGCCAGCGAGCCGTCGGGTTTATCCCGGCGGTATCGGCCCCCGATCCTGCTTCCGCATTCACGAGCAGTCACCTCCCCCCGCTGCGACGTCACCGGCGTCGAGGTCGGGCGCGGGATCGCTGCCCGTTCATGCCCATCGCCGGAACTGCCACAAACGGAAAAGTCAGCCCCGCGCGTCACCGCCGCTGCGCCACCCACACCGCGGCTCCTCCCCTTTCGAAGGGGGGGGATCCTGCGGGGGCGTTATGTTGGAATACACCGCGATCGGGCCTGCCTGGGGGCATCTACGCGGCTACCTCCAGCAGCACGCCGACTCACACCAGATCGCGCAAGACCGTTCCGTTGCGGAACAGCGGAATTACCCGCCCCGACGCGGCCTGCACCTGTTTGCTGGGGGCAAACCCGAGTTGCTGGAAGATCGTGGCACTCACGTCGTCGGGTGAGCAGGCGTGATCGACCGGGTCGCTGCCCAGCTCGTCGGTTGCCCCCCAGGCCAGGCCCGGGCGAAAACCGCCGCCGGCCAGCAGCACGGTCATCGCCCGCGACCAGTGGTCGCGCCCCGCATTGCTGTTAATACCGGGCGTGCGGCCAAATTCCCCGGCACAGTACACGATCGTCTCCTGCAACAACCCTCGCTCCGCCAGATCAGCCAGGAGGGCCGACAGCGCCTGGTCCAGTTGCGGCAACAGCGTGTTTCGCAGTCGCGTGAAGTTATTGTCGTGCGTATCCCAATCGCCAAACCCAATCGTGACGAATCGCGCCCCGGCTTCCAGCAACCGTCGCGCCACCAGGGCACTGCGCCCGACCGTGGAATTTCCAAACGGATTGCGGGTGGCTTCCGGCTCGCGGCTCACATCGAGTGCCGCGCGAATCCGATCCGAGCGCAAAATCTCCAGCGCATCCTGCTGAAACTGCTTGAGCTGTCCCGCCGTGCCCGATGAGCCCGTCCGATTCATCCGCTCATCAAGCTTGTCCAGCACCTGTCGTCGTCGGTCGAGGTCGGTGACCGAAAAGCCCTCGGGCAAACCGATTGTCTCGGCACCCGACTGCGGGCCGCGATCGTCGGCCACCGTCAATTCAAACGGATTGAACACGGCCCCCAGTTCACCGGCCGATGCCGAGGGAACCCGCCCCAGCGTCATATTGCTCGGAATGCCGCGGTTCGAAGGCCAGAGTGCCGCCGACAGCGACCCCAGCGACGGAGACTCAACCGCCGGTCGCGGCCGGTTCCCGGTCATCACATACGCCTGCCCCTGCGTATGCTCGGCGATCGTGTGCGCGACCGAGCGGACCAGCGTCGCGAGGTGCATCTGCTTCGCCAGCAGCGGCATCTGTTCACTGATCTGCACCCCGGGTGCCGAGGTTTCGATCGGACGAAATTCTCCGCGGATCTTCTCGGGAGCCTCGGGCTTGAGATCCCACATATCGATGGTCGCCGGACCGCCAGTCAGAAAGATCTGAATCACATTCCTGGCAACGGGCTTTCCCTGCTCGGGTCCGGCCCAGGCTTTCCTCTGCGCGAACTCTCCCGCCGTCAGTCCCAGCAATCCCGCGGACCCGACCCACAGAAAGTCCCGTCGGCCGACACGGCCACGTGACATTGAGCGAACATCGGAAGACATCATTCACTCCTCTCCAGAACGAGTACGACGGCGACAAGATGCCGTGTTGACTAATGGTTCGACGAAAATTCCCGCGAATTGACCAGTGCCCAGACGACATCGGCCCAGCCCTGCGCTCGCGACTGAGCCGCAGCGACCTGCTGCAGGCAGAACTCCCGCTCATCGGCCTCGGGCGGTCGCGAGAGCACTGCCAGGTAAAACTCCTGCATGATCTCGGCGTCCGTGCGTCCGGCGTCTAACAGCCTGGCCAGGCGACCGACGGCAATCTTGCCGACAATTCGCGGATCACTCATCAGGAACAGTGAGCGGCGTACCGACGAAAGCATCGGGGTATCGCACTCGCACAGTGAGGTGCGCTCACTGCGTCCCAACACCCGGAACATCGTCTGAATCGCCGGGTCGTTGAAATGATTGACCGCCAGTTCCAGCGCCTGGCTGCCCTCGGGCGCATCGTTACCGAAACTGTCTTTCGCTTCTAGCGCCTGGTTCAAACTGTCGATGAGCACATCCGCCGGCAGCGGCCGCACACGGGCATGGGCAAAATTGTGCTGATCCAGGGCGTTGTTTCCAGTCGGACGCGACGACCGCTGATACGCCTCGGAATTCAGGATCAGCCGTTCAAGAGCGCGCAGATCATAACCGCTGCGCACGAATTCCGCGGAGAGTTTCGTTAAGAGCTGGGGGTGGGTGGCAGGATTCGCCGCCGAAAAAGAATCGACCGGTTCGACGATCCCGGCTCCGAAATAACGGGCCCACACACGATTCACCAGGTTGGGGGCGAAATACGGATTCTCGGGCTGGGCCAACCAGCGAAACAAGGCTTCGCGCGGGTCACCCGAGGCCTCCAACGGCGAGCCCCCGGGAGGCCGGGCTGGGGTACTGGCCGCCTCCTGGGCATCCACCAGTTCACGGGGGTGCGAGGCCAGATAGACTTCCTGCAAGCGCGGCAATTCGGGCACCACCTGACCGGCCTGCTTCGCTTCGCGCCGGCGCTCCAGCCGCTGCGTCATGGCCACCCGTAATTCCGTCGAGCTGCCGAATTCCACCCGGCTGAAGATGTTCGCATAGCCGGCGAAATCTTCCTGGCTCCAGCGGTCATAAGGATGCTGATGGCAGCGGGCACAGTGCAGACGCAAACCCAAAAACGCCGACGCCGTCAGCTCCGCCAGGTCTTCCACCGGCAACCGTCCCTGCGGCCCCATCCGCCGCCAGAACAGGTCCAGGCTCGGACGTTCCGCATAGTGCGATTCAAACCCGGCCCGCGCCGTCTTCTCGTGTGCGATTTCCTGATCAATCCAATCATCCACCGCCTCGCCCTGCCGACTCACGGCACACAGCACGCCATGGACCAACTGGTCGTACGGCAGCTTCTCGTCGATGCGTTTGCGAAACCAGTCATGCCACATTTTGGCCCGCCGTGCCCGCAAACCGTCGGCGTTTCCCAATTGATCCACATTACACGCCGTCATTTCACACAGGCGGGTGGCCCAGGCAACGGCCCGGCGCGGGTGCTGCAGCAGCGCGTCGATCTTGAGTGCCCGCTTGTCCGGTGTATGGTCCTTCTGAAATTTCTCGACCTCATCCGGGGTGGGCAGCCTGCCGATGACGTCCAGCGTTACGCGCCTCAGAAACTCGGCATCATCAGCCGCTGGCGAGACATCGAGATTCAATCGCTCGAGTTGGCCATTCACTTCGTCGTCGATCCAGTTGGCCCGCGGCAACTTTCGGGGGGCTGATATTGCCGTCTGCGCGAGGTCGCGCTCATGCGGAATCCACACCGCCGCGCTGGCGAAATTCCCGCGATACGACACGATCAGTGCCGTATCACCCGGCGCTTTGGCCTGCAGGTGACCCAGCGAATCGACTGCGGCGATCGTGTCATCCCGACTGCGAAACTCGGCGAACGAGGTCACGTCTTCACGCGTGCCATCGCGGAACTCGGCCCACGCGTGCAGGTCACAACTCGCACCGGTTTTCAAGGGTGGAACCTCGGCCGGTTCGAGCACAAGCCGGGTGACAGCGCCGCGTTCGGCGTTCCGTTTCGCGCCCCCGGCGATCCACCGCCGGAAGACCTCATGTTCCCACGAATCCGGCTGAAAACGAACACCGCCGCCATGCCCGTCGCCGCCGGTCCCCTTGATCAACACCAAACTCTCAGCCGGGGTCTGCGGATCCACCCGCGACGCGGCACCGTTCCCCAGCAGGGCACGGTAGTCGAATTCGGGCGACTGCCCGAACAGGCTGAGCCGGAAACCACCTTTTCCCTGAAACGATCCATGACAGGCCGCTGAGTTGCAGCCCAGACGCCCCAAGAGGCTCGTCACGTGCCGTTCGAAATCGACGTCGGTCAATTCACCACCGGTGGGCAAACGGATCGGGCGCAGTTCGCGATCAGCCGCCTGTCCCCGCGAGGGGACCGCGCACATCAGCACGGCCAGGATCAGTTCCGTTGTGATTGTCAGCCGAAGCATGTCGTTTCTCCTGTCCCGCAACATCCCGTCCCACAATCGTCCCCGTACGCTCTCACCCGCCGTCTCACCCACGTTCCGCTGGTGCACTCCACGCAGCCTTGCCGCAACGGTTCCACCAGTTCGCCACCAGGGCCACCCACACCCGCGTGTTGGGTGGCCCGTCTTGACAGGAACAGCGACTCAGTCAGATTTTGCTCCCTCGGCAGCCGCTGCTTTGGAGAGCCTGACCTTCAGCTCACGCGTCTCGCCTTCCGGGATCTGCAGTTTTTCGAGGACCGGAGCAAATCCCTCGGCAGAGATTTGCAGTTTGACCTCTTCATCCGGCAGCATCTGAGACGAGCGATACACTCCATTGGCCTGGGCTTCAAAGTTGAAGTCGGAGCCGTCTTGAAACGAGATGTACTGCGCCGGTCGTGGTTTTACATAATTGGCCACAACCTTGAGGTTCTTCAGCGGTTGCCCGGCTGGATCCACCGCCGAGATGAGCAGAATCGGCGCCTTGTAGCGGATGATCTCAAACCCCACGATGTCGTCGGTCAACGTGCCCAGCGAAATCGTGAATGTATCGTCCTGCAAGGGTTCTCCGGGCCCCTTGCGATACCGCAGGGAACTGTGTTCATTCGTCATCAACTGCATCCGCACCTCTTCCAGGCCATGCGGCACACGCAGGGCAATCGTCCCCTCTTTGCTCGGACGGCCACGCGCGTTCCAGAATTGCCCATCGATCTGCCCGTGCAGAAAGAACTCATGCCCCGTCGACTTCTTGCCGGCACTGTCCACGTATTGGGCATGGACCACGACATGCGGTACCGCCTGCAGTTCAATCGCGGCGGGCTTGCTCTCGGCTTTCAGCAACAGGGGTTTCGGCAAAAACACGTCGTTCACGTCATAGGTTTTCAAATCCCGATGCAACGGATCGGCGAGATTTTCTTCCACTTTCAGTTGATATTCCCCCGCCGGAACCGGGTCGAAGGCAAACCGTCCTTCGGCATCGGTGATCACCCCGCGGCCGATACTGGTCGCCACGGGCAGACTCACCTCACGTTGACCGGAATAGCCCAGGTTCACCGGCACCCCCGCGATGGGCTTC
>JAFEBR010000908.1 GCA_018242565.1 Planctomycetota bacterium
CACATCAGCCAAAACCAGGCGAACCCAAGTTTCTCGATCAAGTGCCCATTGCCTGTCGGGTCAAACATTTGGCTTATCGCACGGAGCAGTGACGTAGGTCAGGTTGCGCCTGCCGCAACGTGCCTGCGCCGAAAGCCCACGTGCTCCCAGCCCATGGTATCGACTTCGATCCAAAGTCCTTTGGAACGAAAACACTCTCCATACCGCTCGAAACGATGGACCTGATCCCGCTCTGGCCGAAGAGTGCCGATCGCGTCAGGCACAGCCTGACCTGCGTGACTGGACGAGGCACTGGAAGTCTTCGACCAGAGGTCTCAGTCCCCGACTGCGGCAGGTTCGGAGGCCTCGATTTAAAACGGGCCTGAACCCGGGTTGAGCCCCGCGTTCAACACGCGCCGGGACGCGGGTGGCCCTGCCGCCCCGAACACGTCAGGGTCGCGCAGCGACAGGAGGCCACACCCTGTGCGTTGTTGACGGGCATACATTTCGGTTGGACGCAGGTCCACGGTAAGAAGGCCGAGCGGATCCCTGCCGTTCAGCCCCCATGAGCATGATCTCGCAGGAATTTGGCAATTTCTGGCTTGCCGGCCCGGCCGTTTGCAACGGTCATTGTGAGGTCGTACAGGGCCCCTCGCGGTGCGTTGATTTCGACGCCGTTCAAGTCGAGAAATAATAACGCCGCCACGGCCCCCGTTCGTTTATTACCGTCAACGAACGGATGGTTCTGTACAATATGGAAGAGGCACGCTGCAGCCATCACGAACGGAAAGCCATGCAATCGTTCGCCAGCAAACGTCGCCTGCGGTTGTGCCAACGCCGACTCCAGGAGTCCTGGATCCCGAACGCTGGGGTCCCCACCGTACCGTTGAATCTGGTCGAGGTGTGCGGTGAGGATATCGTCGAGCGCCAAGAAATCAATTTCGTTCATCTACTGCGCCAAACGTTCGAGGTCGTCGCCGAATTTTGCATTGATCTTGTCCAGCGAGGCCTGCAACTGCCGCTGCCGACGTTTGTCGCGGATCGGCCGAATCAGGATCGCGTCCCCATTGGTCGTCAGTTCGAGCGGCGTTTCGGCCGTGATCTGCAACATCTCCAGAATCGGCTTGTCAATCACCAGCGCCAGACTGTTGCCATGCTTGATCAGAGTCTTGTGCATTTCGGGCTCTCCTTGTGGTATACACACAGTGTATACGTCCGTTAAGGGAGCAACAAGAGCGGTTCGCACTCATTCCGCTGGACACTTCGCATCAGAGTGGGCACGTTGATCGCGTACACATTCGTTCTGCAGACAAACAACACGAGCGTCCGTACGACCAGCTGATCAAAAAGACCGCAGGACCGAACGACTTGATCGCGATCGGTTGGATGGAGTTCGACAGCTCGGAAATCCGCAAAGAGGACCAGGTTCGAATCGTCTCCCGGGAATTCGAGCCGCCTTTTGAGATGACCGTGGGTGAAGAAGCTCAAGCGAAAGATGAAGGTCCGCAAAAACTCCAGACGAATGCGTTGATCGTCAATCGATACGAGGACACATCCGCGCGGGTGCCTCTGACGCCCCGGAGGCGTCAGGGTCCCGCAGCGACAAGAGGCCACATCCTGTGCGATGTTGACGGGCATAAATCCCGCCTGTTACGTCGTACCTTCCGCCAGGTGCAGAGTCTGGTTCACCTGTCGGTAGAACGCCCCAAGCTCAGCGACGACCCGGCACGCGGGACGTATGGATGCAAACCACGACACCATGCCGCGTTCTCTGCAGCGCATGGTTAGACGTCAAAAATCAACATGTCCAAGAATCTGCTCTCTCAGATACAGCCACTTTGGGTCTTCCTCCGCCTCCACCTCAATCGGATATGGCTCTTGTTCCTGCGGCATCTCGGCCAACCTCCTGCCACACTCTTCGACATCGCTGGTGTAGAAGACCCACCGCCTGGCACCGTCAAAAGTCAGCACTGCCACCCACACGGCATGATTGTCGTGCCCCCAAGCCTCGCAAATTCTCTCCTCAAAAACATCCATCGCCTCGCTCGCCTCGGGAGATGGCAACTCCCCCGAACCATCTTCGGCATAGGCCCACAAGACCACGAGCCGCCAATGATAACCGGGCATATCCACTCCTCCAAGGACTGGTGTTCGGAATCGGATCAGCGCTACTCCGTCTTGCAGGGTCAGCTTGACTACCCGGGCCTTATCACCCTCGATCATTTTCAAAACTGGATTCATACTTCGATACACGCTGACGTTTAACGACCCAAGCTCAGCGACTCGCGGAGCTGGCGCGCTGGCCGCGTGGTCGGGGTAAGGTGGCGGCAGAAAGCAGCCAGCGTGACAGCGGAGCGAGTTCGCTGCAGCGCATGGTTAGGCGATTCCGGGTTCATTGTTCAATTAACAATATAACGGACTTGGGAATCAAAATCTCGCGGCCACCTTTGCCTTCGATGACAACCCAATCGGAACTCGAACGCTTGAGTGTGCCAGAAATGCTTGTCTCCGCGCCGTTGATGCTTCCTGTCATCGGTGAAATTGGAAGCGTGGCCCCCGCGCCGAGCGCATCCCTGCGAAACTGAATGGTGCAAGGCTTGCCCGCTTGGAGTGTGGGAGCGTCCTGATGGTCGCATCCTGATAAGACGACGGATGCGAGAAGTGCTCCAGCGAGGATGAATGTGCGGATGATTGGCTTCATAATTTCAGAGTGCGCGAAGAATCGCCTAACGACAAAGCTAACCGGGCGGCGGCCAGTTACCTTCGGATTCAGGATACGCGCCCAACCGCCGCTCCGGTTGAGCGATTTGTTAGCCGCCCTTTTTTCGTTTGGCAAGCCGTGACTCATCGACGTAGTTCGAACCGTTATCGTCTGGCAAATCCAACTCGAGTGAATGCGTTTTCTTGACCGTGCTTCCGTCTGCAAAGCGGATGACCGCATTTACCTCAAAGCCCGCGTAAGTCCAAATGTCGATCGCGAAGTTGGTTTCACGATCAGTGGAGACGCGCCTTGGTTGCTTGAAGGTTCGATGCAGATGATATTCTACATCCGTAACGGCATTGAGGACGTGATCGACTGCGGCCAAGGATATTCGCATTTGGTAGTGCTCGAAGCCCCCTTCCCGAAACACTCGAAACGGTATTCGCCTGCCACGCTTGTTTAGTTCTGACGTTACTTCTATCGAAATTTTAGTCGGGGATCCTACGCTCGATGTCAGTTTAGAAGTCCGAGGTTTGCGGCCCGTGATCCCCCAGACCAAGCGATCAATCATCGTATCGGAGAAGCCATCTCGACAATCGACCCATGTAAAAGCGCGGATGAAGTAAGGCATGTGAACGTCAATCGGGGCTTCTGGCAGAAGCACCGGAATTATTGGTAGTCCTTTTGAAACGGACTCACTTAGGAACGCTTGCATCTCGACGTCCTGCCAGGGTCCGAACCCTCGATTGCCAATGAGAACCGCAACAGACCGAACTTTCTCAACGAGCGCCTCCAGTTCATCTTGCCACCTTCTTCCCGGTTGTAACTCCCACTCATCGAGCCAAACACTGATTTGGCGCGTCTTGAGAAGGTTGCCGAGGTCTCTGACTGCGGGCTTGTCGGCGCTGTTGTGACTCAGGAAAACGTCGAATGCCTTGGACATAGTCTTTGTGGATCAGCTTGTTGTATCTTGTTGGCGGCTAACGACTAAAATCACCCGGTTGCCGCCAAGAGACTTTGACTTGAGGAGACGCCCGATCGGCAACTCGGGTGCATTTTTTTGTTCGTCCGGTTTTCAGGATTCGGCCAAACAAGCTCCGATCGAATCCGGTTCCGGTATCGCGCGAAGGAGCAAGTCTTCAATGGATTCAGCGACGCAGGTCAATTCGTCAGGTGCCAAGGCGCCATAGCCGACTCGATACACAGCGTTATTTACAATTACAATTGCCTCGCCTCCTCCATTGTCACCAATTGGAATCGCGCCGGGAATGGCATTCGAGATTCCATACGCATCATCCATTTCCATGCAACCGTGGGGTCCATACAGACGCAGATAGCGACCACCGTACGATAGTTCGAGTTCCGTCGCGTCAAGCATCAGAGCTGACACGGTTTCTGGAAGGAAAGGGAATCGAGTTCTGAGCATCAATATGTCTGCTTGCATTGCGCCTGATGCCTGTGTCAAGACACGAATGGTATGGTGCAGATTTTCAAGCATGTCATTACGCAACCTGCACCCGGATGCTGGAAGCATTGAGAGGACGAACACCCGCGATGACCGGGCCGCGGCAAGTAAAGTTTCCATGTCAAAGCCGCCCGATCCGCGGCTCCGTGTCCAACGCCTGGTTCGTCATTAATTGACAGTGTGGATGTGTTTGAAGCGAACA
>JAFEBR010000090.1 GCA_018242565.1 Planctomycetota bacterium
ATCAACGGGGGGGCGGTCACGACGACGGGGAGTCAGACGTATCACGACGCCGTGGTGCTGGGGGCGAACACAGTGCTGACCAGTACGAGCCCGGGCGACATCACGTTCTCGTCGACGGTGGATGGGGCGTTTGCGCTGACGGTGAACACGGCCGGGACGACGACGTTCGGGGGTATCGTGGGGGGGAACAGTCCCCTGGCGAGCCTGACGACCGATGCGTTGGGGACGACGGCGATCAATGGCGGCGCGGTGACGACAACGGGTGCTCAGAGCTACTTTGATGCGGTGACTCTGGGAGCGAACGCCGTGTTGTCGAGCACGGGCAGCGGGAACATCACGTTCTCGTCGACGGTGGACGGAGCGTTCGCACTGACGGTGAACACGGCGGGCGTAACGATGTTCCTGGGAGCCGTGGGAAGTTCGACGGCTCTCACGAGCGTGACAACAGATGGTTTAGGAACGACCGACCTGAACGGTGGCTCGGTGACGACCACCGGGGCGCAGACGTATAACGATCCGGTGAGTCTGAGTTCAGACACCGTGCTGACGAGCACTGCGGGCGGGAACATCACGTTTTCGCAGACCGTGGATGGAGCGTACTCGCTGACGGTGAACACGGCGGGTGTGACGATGTTCCTGGGAGCCGTCGGAAGCAATACGGCGCTGACCAGCGTGACGACGGACGGCGAGGGTGAGACCGACCTGAATGGTGGTTCGGTCACCACGACGGGTGCCCAGACGTACAACGATGCGGTGATTCTGAGTTCGGACATGGTGCTCACGAGCACAGGCAGTGGGAATGTGACATTCTCACAGACGGTGGACGGGGCATTCGCGCTGACGGTGAACACGGCGGGGGTGACGACGTTTGGCGGTGCGGTGGGTGGTATGACGGCGTTGACGAGCGTGACGACGGATGCCGAGGGGAGCACGGCGATCAATGGCGGTTCGATCACGACGACCACCACGCAGACTTATAACGACGTCGTGACATTGGGAGCGGACACGACCCTGACGAGCACTGGGGGCGGGAACATCACGTTCTCGCAGACGGTGGATGGAGCCTACTCGCTGACCGTGAACACGGCTGGAGTGACGACGTTCCTGGGAGCCGTCGGGAGCAATACGGCGCTGACGAGCGTGACGACGGACGGCGAGGGTGAGACCGACCTGAACGGTGGTTCGGTCACCACGACAGGTGCCCAGACATACAACGATCCCGTGATTCTGAGTTCAGACATGGTGCTGACGAGCACCGACAGCGGGAATGTGACATTCTCACAGACGGTGGACGGGGCCTTCGCGCTGACGGTAAACACCGCCGGTATCACCACGTTCGGCGGTGCGGTCGGTGGCCTGGCGGCGTTGACGAGCGTGACGACGGATGCCAATGGCAGCACATCGATCAACGGTGGCTCGGTGACAACGACCGGGTTCCAGGCGTACCACGATGTGGTGAACCTGGGAGCGGACACGGTACTGACCAGCACCGACAGCGGGGACATCACGTTCTCGCAGACGGTGGATGGTGCTTACTCGCTGACAGTGAACACGGCCGGGGTGACGACGTTCCTGGGAGCGGTGGGGAGTTCGACCGCCCTGACAAGCCTGACGACCGATTTCTCGGGGAGCACGGACCTGAATGGCGGATCGGTGACGACGACCGGTGCGCAGACGTATAACGATCCGGTGATTCTGAGTTCGGACATGGTGTTGACGAGCACAGGGAGTGGCAACATCACGTTCTCGTCGACGGTGGATGGTGGGTTCGCGCTGACGGTGAACACGGCGGGCGTGACGACGTTCGGGAACGGCGTGGGTCGGACGACGGCGTTGACGAGTGTGACGACGGATGCGGATGGGAGCACGGCGATCAACGGCGGGGAAGTGCATACGACGGGCGCGCAGACATACCACGACGCGGTGACGTTGGGCGACGATACGACGCTGACGAGCACGGGCAGCGGAGACATCACGTTCTCGCAGACGGTCGATGGCGCCTTCGCCCTGACGGTGAACACGGCGGGTGTGACGTCGTTCCTGGGCGCGGTGGGAAGTACGGACACGTTGACGAGCCTGACGACGGATGCGGAGGGGAGCACGGACATCAACGGGGGCACGGTGACAACGACGGGAGCTCAAACCTACAACGATGCGGTGGTGTTGAGTGCGGATGCGGTGCTGACGAGCACGAACAGCGGGAACATCACGTTCGCGTTGACGGTGGATGGTGCGTACGCATTGACGGTGAGCACGGCGGGAGTGACGACCTTCGGTGGCGTCGTGGGGGGCACGAGTCCGCTGACGAGCCTGACGACCGATGCGTTGGGCGCGACGGAGAGTAATGGGGGGGGGGTGTAGGCCTTGGTGCAGGACTATGCCGATCCGGTGACGCTGGGTGCTGACACGGTGCTGGCGGGAGACAGCCAGGGGACGTCGGCGAACTCGGTGCACTTTGAACAGACGCTGGACGGGGCCTTCGCTCTGACGATCGATGCGGTGGCGACGACGTTCGATGGCGTGGTGGGGGGAACGAGTCCGCTGACAAGCCTGACGACCGACGCCGCCGGCACGACGACAATCAACGGGGGGGCGGTATATGCCCTGGATCAAGACTACGGCGACGCAGTCGTCCTCGGGGCCGACACACTCCTGGCGGCGAATAGCCAGGGAACTTCGGCGAATTCGGTGCACTTTGCACAGACCCTGGATGGAACGTACGCGCTGACGGTGAATGCGGTCACCACGGCGTTCGATGGTGCCGTGGGTGGGAACAGTCCCCTGGCGAGCCTGACGACCGATGCGGTGGGGACGACGGCGATCAATGGCGGCGCGGTGACGACGACGGGTACTCAGGACTACTTTGATGTGGTGACTCTGGGAGCGAACGCCGTGTTGACCAGCACCGAGGGGGGTAACATTACCTTCTGGCAGACGGTGGATGGGGCCTTCGGACTGACGGTGAATACGGCCGGGGTGACGACATTCGAAGGAGCGGTCGGTGGCACGATTGCCCTGGAGAGCGTTACGACCGACGGTGCCGGCAGCACGGACATCAATGGCGGCACGGTCACGACCACGGGGGCCCAGACGTATCACGACGCCGTGCTGTTGACCGACAACACGGTGCTGACCAGTACGGAAAGCGGTGCCATTACGTTCTCGTCGACGGTGGATGGAGCCTACTCGTTGACCGTGAATACGGCCGGCCTGACAACGTTCGGCGGCGTGGTGGGCGGACTGACAGCCCTGACGAGCTTGAAGACCGACGCCGCTGGCACCACGGCGATTGACGGTGGGGCAGTGACAACGACGGGCAACCAGACCTATGACGATGCCGTGATTCTGGGCGCCGACGCCGTGCTGCTGGGAATTGATTTGATCTTCAACAGCACACTGGACAGTGCTCCTGGATCGAATTACAGCCTGACCATGGATGCCGGCGTGGGACGTGTCGTCTTCAACGGCAACATCGGCATCGACGAGGCGCTGGGGGCATTGACCGTTCAAAAGGCCAATGCGGGAGTCACGTTTGGCGAGAACCTGCAGGATCTCGCAGTTCACACCGTGGGCGACATCAATATTGCGACCGATGATGGGTCACTGCTGACAACGGGTGATATCGCCATCAATAACACCGCGATTTCGACGACGGGCGCCCAGATCAACCTGCTGGCCGGCCAAAACGTCGGCACCGCCGGGGCGACAGGTGACATTGTGTTTGGCCCGCGTGGCAGCCTGGCATCAGTTGGCGGAGCCATCACATTAGCCGCCCAGGGGGCAATTGCGATGGCCAACGGAGCCATCATTGACGCCGGTACGGGTTCACTGCAACTCGATGCCAGTGGCAACATCACTCTGGCCCATGTCGCCACCACCTCACTGACGCCGGTGCACATTCAAAGTCATCTGGGGCAGATTGCCAATGCAGGGAATGCGGCTGGTAATAACATCGACGCCCCGAACGTGGAATTGCTGGCGGTGACGGGCATCGGCAGTGGTACGCCGCTGCTGACCGGCATCAGCCAGTTGGCGGCCAGCAACTCGACGTCGGGCAACATCGAGATCATGAATCATGCGGCCGCCAACCAGGGGCAGTTGATCATCGGTGAAGTGGGCAGCACGGTCGGTATTCAGAATGCCGGCGGCGGCGGGATCGACGTGCGGAATATCGGCGCGATGTTGATCAACAAGTCCGTGCTGAACCTGGGTGGCGGGAATATTCTGCTCGTCACCTCGGCGGGCAGTACGCACGACCTGACGGTCAACGCCCAGATCGCCACGATCGGCGGCAATGGATCAATCACCCTGTTGGCAGGGCGCAACCTGGTTCTCAACAATACCGGCAAAGCGATCGATATCTTGACGACCAGCGGCAACTCGGCCGCGCCGGGGACCGGATCGGTTCTGGGTGAAGCACTGGGCCGGGTGGTCTGGGGCAAGAATTTCGCGATCCAGACCGATCAGGGGTGGAATACCGACTCGAGTCTGAAGAACGCCCCGACCGTGTATAACGGCCCGGCGGTCGTCACGACCCTCTGGCCGAACCTGGCAAACGTTTTTGCCCCGGAAATCAAAGTGAATGGCGATGCCATGATTACCGGCCAGTTTGGTGATCCGGGGGCCCGCGACTTCAAGATCATCATCGATTGGCATGACGGGACGATTGACAATTACTTCGTGCAAAATCCCGGTACGTTCACCTATTACCACCACTACACCAGCTTCCCCAACAAGAACCTCGAATCCGCACCGATTCCGATTCTGGTGACCGTGCTGGCGGACAAGAATGTTCAGGTCTACGGCCGGCAGTCGACGCCGATCCAGACGATTGTCGATCGCAGCCACATCATTCCCGGCGAGCAGGATCTGCTCATCTACGGCAATGGGTTCAATCAGAATGCGACCGATTTCCCGGCCACTCTGCCGAACATCAAGCTGTTGCAGGATCAATTGATCGCCGAGTTCAACTTCAACTGGATCTTCCCCAACACCACGGAATTCCCTGGTCAGCAGACCAGCGACTTTCTGACGTTTGCCTCGGTTCCGGGTAACGGACTCGGTTTGATTGCGATTGATTCGACGATCGTGCTGACGGTCAATCACCAGTCGGTCAGCCCGCAGGCGTCGAATACCCCGGGTGGAGCCGTGCAGCAGACCGATCAGACCCAGGGGGAATACGGCGCGATGCGGTCGCAGGACAAGACGGTCGTCGAAGAGCGCCAGGTGATTGTCGAATTGCTCGATGAAAATGACGAGCCGGTTTCCAGTGTCGTCACTTCCGATGCCATTCTCGATCATCTCGAGGAATTGTTCGAATCGATCCGCAATGGCCGGTTGCGGATTTCGGTGGTGGAACCGGGTGAAACCGAGCCGCGCGTGCTGTTGAAAGTCAACCTGCGGGATGGCAAACCCGCGTCGGATGTGGAAGAAGGCGAGAAACCGGCTTCGGTGGAAGAAGCTCCCGCCGAGCGGGGTGGTGCCGACGCCCGGTCTGTGCACGAGGCCGCAGGCCACGTGGCCGAAATCCGGGTTGCGGCTGGCATCGATCTCGACGGCGATCGTCAGTTGCTGGCGGTTGATTCGGCCCGCTGGCCGCTGCCCGTGCAGTCTGTGGCGGAGCGGACTGCCCTGCTGGCCGATCGTCCGGAAGAGGAAAGTGACCGCTCGGTGTCGGCACTGCGACCGGCGGTGCGGGCGGCCCTGGGGTTGGGGGCGCTGGCCGCCAGCGTGGGGGCCGTGTCGTGGGAAGACCGGGTGGACGCCACTTTGGCGGCGGTGGACGCAGGCGCGCTGTCAAAATCGGCACGACTGGCACGACGCGTCCGGCAGCGCGAGCCGCAGCCGACCCGGTCCCGGCGGCGGGTTGAAAAAGCGTAAATTTCCATGCATTGGCCTGCGCTGCGAAGTAAAATCTAACGGTTTGGTGGTCGAGGAAATTTCGGGGGTATCACATGTTAAAGTGTCCGCATTGCAAGACTGACCTGTCGAAGCTCGATTCATGGCCAGATGTGTGTCCGGGTTGCGGCCGAGATCTCCTGCAGTCGAAAGACTCTGTGCAACTCCCCCCCGCGGGCGTCTCAGCCCAGCAAGCGGGCAGCTCCGGCCCCAACCAGACTCAGGCCGACTTGCCTCCGGCCAGTGTGGGGGATGACTCGGCTGGAAAATCGTCGTTCGTGGAATCGGGTTCCGAGTCACCCAGTGCCGACGCGGGGAACTCGCAGACGATGATCTCTGACGAGTGGGATTCTCCCTCGGCGACGTTTGCAAGTGACGATCAGACGAGTCTGCCCATCGCCGGCAGCACGAGCGTGCAGCTTCTGCCCGATGCCGACGACCGGGGCGGGGCCGCGATCGACCGGACAGTCCAGTCCGACGAATTTTCGCCCGGTGGCTCGTCAGATTCTTCCGAGGGGTCTGACCCCAACTTGTCGAAGACGTTCATTTCCGATGAATTCGACGAAGGGGTCAACTTCCGGACCCTGCAGATGGATGAAGATCTGCCGCAGGGCAATGACTTCGTCGACAAGACGGTGCAATTCGAGGGCATTGAGGAAGGGCCGGGCCTCGAAAAAACGGTGCAGTCGGAAGGCTTTGTCCTGGACGACGCCAGCCCGGCGCAGATTGACCGGACGTTGATTTCAGACAGTTTCGACGAAGCCGACGTGGGCCTCGAGGCGACGATGCAGTCGGATGACGTCTCGCCAGGACTCGTCCGGACGATGCAGGACATGTGGTCGGGCGCATTCGAAGCCCGCACTTCGCCCGGTATGACGATCAAGGGCAAGACGACCAAAGATGAGAAGGGGCAGACGAGCCTCGTCATCCGCGAGCGTTCCATGGTGTCGCCCGGGGAACAAAAACCCAAAGGGTACGCGGCGGAATACGAACTGATCAAGATTCTGGGTGAAGGGGGGATGGGGGTCGTCTACGACGCCCGTCAGATGTCGGTGGACCGTTCGGTCGCGGTGAAAATGCTCAAGGGCAAAACCGCTGGCGATGAAAAACAACGGCAGAAGTTTCTGGCGGAAGCCGTGGTCACGGGGGAACTCGACCACCCCAACATCGTCCCGATTTATGACGTGGGGACGAGTGACCGGGGCCTGCTCTTCTACTCGATGAAAAAGGTCAAATGGACCCCCTGGAACAAGCTGGTCACCAGGAAGTCGGTCGACGAAAACATCGAAATCCTGATGAAGGTGGCCGACGCTGTCGCCTTTGCCCACTCGCGAGGGGTCATTCATCGCGACCTGAAGCCCGAGAACATCATGCTCGGAGAATTCGGCGAAACCCTGGTCATGGACTGGGGGTTGGCGCTGCCGGTCTCGGGATATGCCAAGGCGAATTCCATCTCGATTACCCACAGTATGGGTGGTACGCCAGCCTACATGGCGCCCGAAATGGCCTCGGGACCACTCGAAAAGATCACCATTGCCAGCGACGTGTATCTGCTCGGGGCCATGCTGTACGAGATTCTGACGGGCAAGGCGCCGCACACGGGCAAGAACACGATGCAGTGTCTGTTCGCCGCGGCCAAGAACGAGATTCGGCCTCCCGAAACCGACAACGTCCCGGAAGAATTGATGGCGATTGCTCTCAAGGCGATGGCCACCGATGCCCGCGACCGTTATCCGCGGGTTGAAGACTTCCAGCAGGCCATTCGCGATTACCGGTCCCACAGCGAGAGCTTTATTCTCTCGTCACGGGCGGCCGAGGAACTGGAAAACGGAGAGAACACGGGCGATTATGCCTCGTTCAACCGGGCCCAGTTTGGTTTCGAAGAAGCCCTCAAGCAGTGGGACGGCAATAACCGCGCCCGCAACGGGCTTTCCGAGACCAAGCAGAAGTACGCGACCCTGGCACTGACCAAAGGCGACTTCGACCTGGGCCTGGGGTTGCTGGATGTCAGTGACCCCAGTCACCTGGCAATCAGTGCCCAGTTGCAGAAAGCCAAGCGCGAACGCGAGTCAAAAGCCCGGACGTTGAAACGGCTTAAACAGGGAGCCGTCGCCGCGGTGGTCCTGTTCATCCTGGGTGGCACCGGCGCTGGTATCTGGATCAACGCAGAACGCCTGAGGGCTGAACACCAGAAGGAACTGGCGGTGAAAGCTCGCGAAGACGCCGAAAAGGCCGAGCAAGAGGCACTCGACCGAAAGGAAGAAGCAGAAAATGCCAAACAGGATGCGCTGGACCAGAAGGAAATCGCCGTAGAGGCGACCAATGTCGCCATGAGCGAGAAAATCATGGCCGACATGGCGCGTGACAAGGCCAAAGAGCAGGAGGAAATTGCCAAGCGTGAGACGGTCCGTGCCGAGTACGAAGGCTATGTGGCTCAGATCGGTTTGGCCTCGGCCAAGATTGAAGAAAACTCCTTCCAGGCCGCGTATGACTTGCTGCAGGGTTGCAAGAAGAACTTGCGGAACTGGGAATGGGGCCGCCTGATGTATCTGTGCGGTTTGTCCATCAAGAATGTCGATACGCAGTCGCCCCTGGCGGCACTCGCGATTGCGCCCGATGGCAAGCAGTTCATCACGGGCGGTTCTAACGGTGCGGCGAAAATCTGGGACACCGAAAAGTGGTCGGAATTGCGGGCCTTGCCTGTGACGGCCAAGCTCGTGTTCGCCGTCGCGTATTCGCCGGATGGCAAAATCATCGCCACCGCAGGCAATGACAATCGCGTCCAGTTATGGGAAGCGGCCACCGGTAAACTGATTGAGACGGCGGGGCAGTTCCGCGGGCACAAAGACGGTGTGCTCTCGGTCAGGTTTTCGCGCGATGGCTCAAAACTGCTGACCGCGTCGTACGACAAAACCGCGCGCCTGTGGGACGTGAAAACCGGCAATGAACTGCAGACCCTGGGGGCGCACTCCTGGTGGGTCTGGTCGGCCGAGTTTTCACCCGATGAACAGCGGATTGTCAGCGTCAGCCAGGACGGGTCAGCGATCGTCTGGGATTACGATTCGAAATCAGATCGTTACCGCCGGGGTGGACAGTTCCTCGAACACTCCGGAGCGGTGTACTCAGTCGCCTTTTCGCCCGACAGCAAGTATGTCGCGACGGGAGGGTATGACACCCGCATTCTGGTCTGGAGGCCGCAGGATGTGCGTCCCTTCGATCTCAAGGTACTGGTCAATAATCAGAAGGCGTCCCGCGAGGCGGTCCCGTTTCGGGAGTTCAGCGGCCACGAAGGGCCGGTACGGTCGGTCAGTTTCTCTCAAGACGGCAGCCTCGTGCTCACGGGCAGCCACGACAACACGGTCCGCATCTGGTCGTTTAAAGATCTCAGCGATGTGAAAGCGGCGCATGCGATTAAGACACTGCGCGGGCATGCCAGTCGCGTGCGGGCCACAGCGTTTACAGCCGACGGCAAAGTGGCCTTCTCGGCCAGTGAAGATCAGACGGCCAAAAGCTGGAATATCGACAATTATGCTGAACTGCGGATGCTGCAGGGACTGGTGCTGACCGGTCACAAAGATGACGTCCTGTCGGTGTCGTTCACGCGCGATGGCAAAAAGCTGGTGACGGCCAGCCGGGACAAGTCGGCGATGACCTGGAATTTCGCGACCGGGGAAAAGTTACGGTCTTTCCGCGAGGGACACGAATTTCTGGCTGCCAATGCTGCGTTTCTGGATGACAAGCGGATGGTGACGGCCGCCGTGGATAATACGCTGCGCGTCTGGGATATCGGTGCCGGTACACAGATCAGCCATTTTGATCACACGGGACGCAGTGCCGCACTGGCCATTGGTCCGGGGGGGCACTGGATTCTGACCGGGGGCGAAAAAGTGGCACTCGGGAAAGACGGCAAGAACGCCGAGTGGGTGGCCCAGGTCTGGGATGTGGCCACGCAGCAGTGTCTGCGGAAGTTGCGGGGGCATCATTTTGAGGTGACCAGTGTTGCCGTCTCGCCCGATGGAAAGTGGGCCTTTACCGGCGATTCGGCCGGCTTTGGCATGCTCTGGAATGCGGCCACCTGGGAGCCGTTGCAGAAATCGAGATCGCATGCCGGCAAGATCTCAGGTGCCGTCTTCCTGGCCGACAGTTCACGACTGTTGACTGCCAGCATCGATAACACCGTGGCCCAGTGGGATGTGGCGACCGGCCGACATGATCCGCAACGGAACCTCAAACATTCCGCGTCCGTGTTGTCACTGGCCTTGGTGCCCGGGACCCGGCAGGCCATCACCTGCACCCTCGAAAAGGAAGTGACCGTGTGGGATGTCGATGCGGTCAAAGCACTGGGGACTCTGCCGGCGCCTGCCGTCGGGACGGTAGAACGCGTCGCTGT
This sequence comes from Planctomycetota bacterium, assembly GCA_018242565.1. Taxonomy (GTDB): domain Bacteria; phylum Planctomycetota; class Planctomycetia; order Planctomycetales; family Planctomycetaceae; genus JACQFH01. The sequence continues at coordinate 10,289 of JAFEBR010000090.1, forward strand.
CTCCAGCGATGGTCAGGAGTTTATCACGGTCAACCCCGTGGAAAAGACGGTCCGCCGCTGGAAGCTTCCGGAGTTGACCGAGATCGTCCGCGAAGGGACTGCCACCGCGTTTCTGAAACTGGAGGACCAATCGGCCGATCGTCTGGCCTCGGCGGTGTATGTGCCCAATGCCGACTCGATCGTCACCCTGCGTGGTTCGGGGGCCCTGTTGTGGGATCGGAATGCCCGACAGCAGGAACCGCGGATGAACTTTAACCCGGTGGGCATTTTCGCCACGGCGAATTTCTCGCCCGATGGCCAATTCGTCGTGACGGCCAGTTGGGATAACGTGGCCCGCATCTGGAATGCGGAAACGGGCGTGGATGTCCGAAAACTGGAAGGTCATACGGGACGGATCAACAGTGCGAATTATTCGCCCGATGGCCAGTTCATCGTGACCGCCAGTGACGACAAGACGGTCATGGTCTGGAAGGCTGCGACGGGTGAACGCATGCTGCATTTGCAGGGACACACCGATCGCGTGCGCTCGGCGGTTTTCTCTCCGGATGGGCAAGTGATCCTGACGGCGTCCAATGATGGCACGGCCCGCTTGTGGTCGGCCGAGGCGGGCACCGAACTGCAGGCGTTTCATCCGCCGAAAAACAAAGAGGGCACGGTCTTCGCTCTGTTGTGCGCCGCATTCTCGGGCGATGGGGCCCGGATCGTGACCGGCTGCGAAGACCGGAACGCGCGGATCTGGAACGTCGAGTCCGGCGAACTGGAACTGGAAATGGCCGGGCACACGGCCCCCGTTTCGTCGGTGGCCTTCTTCCCCGGAAACGAGCGGGCACTGACCGGCAGTCTCGACAATACGGCTAAGGTGTGGGATACGAAGCTGACCGACAATGAGCAGAAGAAGGGCAAAGAAATTCTGACGTTGAAACACCACACGAAAGAAGTGACTTGCGTGGCAGTCTCGGCGGATGGTAGGTATGTGGGGACCAGCAGTCGCGATGGCACGGCCATCGTCTGGCTGGCCGAAGAATGGAACGTCAATTCCGACGACGCCCCGCAGCAGGCGGCTGCGGGCGGCTCTGTGCGAAAGACACTGTCACACTAACGGATTGGTGAGTTGGCACGATGCAGTTCAAGAAGGTCATGGTCACCGGCGGAGCCGGATTTGTCGGGGCGCACCTGGCACTGTTGCTCAAGCAGGCATTTCCTGACATCTCGGTCTGGGCCTGCGACAACCTGAAACGCCGAGGCAGTGAGCTGAATCTGCCCCGCCTGGTTCGAGGCGGCGTCGGTTTTCTGCATGGCGATATCCGCTGTCCGGAAGACGTCGCGAGTTGGCCCGCATTTGATCTGCTGGTCGACTGTTCGGCGGAACCCTCGGTGCAGGCGGGCCTCGATGGTTCGCCGTTGCCCGTCATCCAGAACAATCTGGCCGGAACCGTAAATTGTCTGGAAGCGGCCCGGCGTCATCAGGCGGCCCTGTTGTTCATCAGCACCAGTCGGGTGTACCCGATCGGCCCGGTCAATGCCCTGCCCTTTACCGAACAGTCAGAGCGTTTCGTCTGGACTGCGGGCACGACCTGCGTCGGCTGGTCGCCACGTGGTCTGGCCGAAGATTTTCCGCTGGCGGGCGCCCGGTCACTGTATGGTGCCACAAAGCTCGCCGCCGAATTGTTGTTGCAGGAATATGCCTTTTCGTACGGTCTGCCCGTACTGATCAATCGGTGCGGCCTGTTGACGGGCCCCTGGCAGATGGGCAAGGTCGATCAGGGGGTGGTCGCGTTGTGGGTCGCGCGGCATCATTTCGGATCGCAGCTTAAGTACACGGGTTTTGGAGGTCAGGGTAAGCAGGTCCGTGACCTGCTGCATGTGCACGACTTTTTCGACTTGCTCTTGCGCCAGTTGGAGCAGCTTTCGGCCTGGGATGGCCGTGCGTACAACGTTGGGGGTGGGCCCGAGATCTCGGTTTCGTTACGCGAATTGACCCGCCTGTGTCAGGATGCCACGGGGCAGCAGATCCAGATCGCGAGCGACTCCAGCACATCTCCGGTCGATGTGCGGATTTATTTGACCGATAGTTCCCGTGTGCAGCGCGATTTTCACTGGCAGCCTCGGCGGACTCCCGCCGACATTGTGGCGGATATTGCCAGCTGGATCCGTGAACACGAGGCGGTCGTGCGTCCGATTCTGTGTTCACCGAAGCCAACCAATTACCGACGGCCGGTTGTCCGCGATCGAGAAAACAACGACAATCCAGGGTAGAGACAACTTTGCTCATCCGCCTGGTACACAACGCTGTTGTGTCGGCACGCGGAATGTCATTGCGAGAGTTAAGCCATGAAACCGACCGATCCTCAGCAACCGCCGCAGTCAGCGCCTTCCGAGTTTGAACAGGCGGGACAAGAACAGGCCCCTTCACTGGCTGCCGAATTCTGGTTGTTCATCACCGAAAGCAAGAAGTGGTGGATGATTCCAATTCTGGTGGTCATGGGACTGGTGGGCGTGTTGATCCTGCTGTCAGCGACCGGTTTCGCACCCTTCATCTATACGATCTTCTAACGGATTGCGGACCGCGGGTTTGGCGTGCCGAGTTGCCGCCGGGTGGTGTGGCATACCGCCGACATGTCCGGCTTCGCTGTTCCCGGAATTGAGAGTTTGTTGCCGGTCACAAGTCTCATTTCCGGGCATGAACCGTCGGTGGTCTGGCAGACGGTGCCGAAATGTGAGCCGTATTTTCAAGTTCCCCGAATTTTGTGATGTCAGACAGTAGAGAATATTGACAAGTGTGAGAAGCCCTCTTACAGTACCCCGCATCGGCTCGTGACGGGTCGACATTCGTGATCTTTGGTGCGCTATGATAGCCCCTCGTCGCAAGTCTTGCGGCGTGGGGTTTTTTTGTTGGATTTTGTCGAATTTCATGAAGGCCCCCATGAAAATTTCTACGGTTTCGGGCGTTTTGGCCCGCGCGGCGGTACTGGCAGCAGTGATCGGCGTCTCGGGTTGTCAGCGAACCCCCTATGTGGAATTTCAGCCCAGCAAGCAGGCGGCCGGTCTGCCGGCTGAGTTGCAGGCGAAAATCAAGAAAGTTCTCGATACCGAGTGCGGCACCGTGCTGCATCCGAAGATGCTCGGGAATGACAAGATCTCAACCGATCGACTGCTGGCGGGCCGCGAGGTGTATTTGAAGCGCTGTGCGCAGTGCCATGGCGCGACTGGAGACGGGCAGGGGCCCGCCGCCGAGTGGCTGAACCCCAAGCCGCGCGACTACCGCCTGGGCAAGTTCAAGTTCTCGTCGACCCCGTTCGACAACCGTCCGTTGCGAAGCGATATGGTGCGGACGGTGCGCAACGGCGTGTCTGGTACATCCATGCCCGCGTTTCCGCTCCTGGCGGCAAAAGACGTTGAGAACGTGGTGGATTACGTGCTGGTGTTGACCCATCGAGGTGAACTGGAAACGCAATTGGCTGCGGAAGCAGATGCGTCCCAGGAGTTGCCCGATGAAATGATTACCGAATTGAAGGATCTAGTCATTGAGCGCTGGGCCGAAGCTGATACCAAAGCCACCCACCCCTTGAGCAATGAGCCCAAGTTTACGATCGAGCAGGTGATCGAGGGGAAGAAGGCGTTTCTGTCGCGTGGTTGTTCAAAGTGTCATGGCGAAGATGGCCGCGGGCAAACTGCCGACAATCTGCGTGGGGACCTGAAGGACGGCTGGGGGCACGCCACCAAGGCGGCCGACCTGACCTCGGGTCTACTGCATGGCGGACGCCATCCTGAAGATGTCTATCGACGAATTTACAACGGCATCACCGGAACACCGATGCCGTCGTTCCAGACCGCGCTGGCCAGTGAGCCGGAAACGTTCTGGAATCTTGTGGCCTACGTACTGTATGTCTCCAACCGCCGGCGTGCCGGCGAAATTCCCGAAGCCGGGCTGATGTCGTTGCCTGCCGATGCAGCAGCGACCGCAACTCCCGCCAAGACAGACTGACGAAGTGGGGGGGGAGGTGGCTGGAACGCGGAAGGGATCTGTGTTCCAGCCTGACGTGCAATCGAAACCGCCATTCCTGAGCAGGGCATTTATCGTGGACGTATCGACAAAACAACAGGAATTTGAAGCGCTCAAGGCGCGAGTCGATCAGCTCGAAACCGAGTTGCGCGAGACGGAAGCGACCGGTCACTGGCCGCCACCCGGGTTCTATTCGACCTACCACGCGACCGGCGGGTTTGTGATGGGTGGTCTGGCGGCCGCGCTGGCGCTGCTGGTGAATGTCATTGGCGCTCCCGTGGCCGGCAAGCAGTCGCTCGAACTGATCCGCGTGTATTTGACGTTTCCGCTGGGTGAACAGGCTCTGCAGTTGGCTGACCCGACCCGGGGCAGCAATGCCATCACCGACGGGATGATTCTGGCTTTTGGCTGCTGCCTGTTTCTGTTCACCGGCATGCTGCTGGGGGTGCCGCTGCAGGTGGTGCTGGCCAAGTTCAATGGCCGGGCCAGCCTGGTGAAGCGGCTGATCATCGGGGCGGTGCTGGGCCTCGTGCTGTGGGTCGTGAACTTCTATGGAGTCTTGTCGTGGTTGCAGCCTGCACTGTTCGGTGGCAACTGGATCGTTGATCCACAGTACCTGCCCCCCTGGGTGGCTGCGGGAACGCATATTGTCTTTGGATTGAGTATGGCTCTGCTTTATCCGCTGGCTCAATTCTCTCATCTTCAACATCCTGCGGAGAAGTCATGATGGACGCGACTGCGCGCCCGGAAATTGATCGTCCCGAAGAGCTGGTCGAAACTCGGCTTGTCACCTGGTTCTTCCTGGCGGCTTTGGGGTATCTGTTCGTCTCGATGCTGGGGGGCATCCTGGTCGCCCTGCAGCTCGTGCATTGGAATCCGCTGCAGGGGCTGGAGCTGTTGTCTCCCGGTCGGTGGCGCATGATTCACACCAACGCCGTGGCTTACGGGTTTATTGCGAATGGCCTGTTGGGGGCCTGCCACTGGGTGGTGCCGCGACTCACGCTGAAGCCGGTCTTCAGCAAGGCTCTGTCGTATCTCATTTTTGCCGCCTGGCAGATCGTCGTGCTGTCGACGGCCGGCGGGATTCTGCTCGGCGAAGCCCAGGCGCTCGAATGGGGCGAAACCCCCGTCTGGATCGACCCGGTCGCTCAGCTCGGGCTGCTCCTGGTGGCGATCAATTTCCTGACGCCGATCATCAAGAGCAAGGGGCCGATGTATGTCACCCTGTGGTACTTCACGGCTGCATTTGTCTGGACGTTTCTGACGTACGCCATGGGAAACTTCATTCCCGAGTATTTTGTCAGCGGGACCAGTGCCGGGGCGATTGGCGGGTTGTTCATTCATGACCTGGTCGGGCTCTTCGTGACTCCGCTGGGTTGGGGGTCAATGTACTTCTTCGTGCCGATCCTGTTGCGGAAACCGATCTGGAGTCACGGCCTGTCGCTCGTCGGTTTCTGGGGACTGGCCTTCTTCTATCCGCTGCAGGGGATTCACCACTTCCTGTACACGCCGATTCCGATGTTTCTGCAGTACGGGGCGGTCGTCTCGACCATTGCTGTCGAAATGGTGGTGCTGACCGTGGTCGTGAACTTCTTCGGAACCCTGAAGGGGGTCGGCCGCGAAGTGATTACCAATCTGCCGATCCGCTGGTTCTATCTGGGTATGATTTTCTATGCCCTGACCTGCTTCCAGTGTGCCCTGCAGGTGACGTTGACGTTCCAGGCGCTGATTCACTTCTCCGACTGGGTGGTGGGACACGCGCACCTCGTGATGTTCGGTGTGTTCAGCATGTGGATCATGGGGATCATGACCTACCTGTTTCCCCGCATTTGGGGTGTACCCTGGCACAGTCGACGTTTGAGCGAGTGGCATTTCTGGTTCTCGGGCGTTGGCATTTTCGTCATGGCCTGTGATCTGATCATGGCGGGAGTGTTCCAGGGCTTCTGGTGGGGGGCGTTGCTTCCCTGGGAAGAATCGGTGGAAGGTTCGATGCCGTTCTGGATGCTGCGTGTGTTTGCCGGTCTGGGAATGTTCGCCGGACAGATTTTCTTCGCGATGAATCTGTATCTGACCTGGAAGGACAGCCAGGCGGCCAAGGCGAAAGCGGCTCTGCCGGCCTGATCCGGCTCGGTACGAAACGCGGCGTGATACGTCGCGCGTGTTAAGTGAATGGATAGAGCACGGCAGATCCTGGATCGTCCTGGATCTGCCAAAAAGGAACAACAGGCATTACTCGACCGATCGCCGTGGCAGAGAGTTCGTTCGGCCCGGCAGCCACCGGTCAATCTGATGATAGCAGTGGGATACGAATCACATGCTCGAAAGTAAATCAGGCATCTTCCTCGTCGCGGGGTTGTTCTTTTTCGCCCTCGCATTCGTGTCGAATGCCCTGGTACCGATCGTGATGTACAAGCATCTTCCCGAAAAGACCGCGGAAGAGCTGGTCAACGGCAACCTGCGGTATCAGTTCGAGGACCTGGCCCGGCGTTATCCCGAAGCCTTCACCAAGGCCTATGGCGCCGAGCCGACCGACAAGGCCGCCCGCGAGAAATGGTTCAACGACAAGTGTGCCGAAGCCCTGCGGCTGGGGCGCAAGGTGTACGTGGGCGAGGCCTGCTGGCATTGCCACAGCCAGTTCATTCGTCCCGTGTCGAATGAAGACCTGCGGTGGGGACCGGTGTCGCAGTCGTGGGAATACCAGAACGAATTGCAGCGTCCTGTGTTGTTCGGAACCCGGCGCGTCGGCCCCGACTTGTGTCGCGAAGGCGGGCGTCGTTCGAACGACTGGCATGCCGTGCACTTCTTCCGGCCGAAGACCGTCTCGAGCGGGTCGCCGATGCCCGAATACCCCTGGCTGTTTGACGGTGCTCCCGATAAACCCAATGCCAAGGGGCTGGCGCTGCTGACCTACATTCAGTGGCTCGGGTCGTGGCACGAAACGTATCCGTATTACGAAGCGTATGAAAAGTCTCCGATGCTGGAGATGGAACTGCCCAAGGCCGACGGCCCGGCGGCAGGAGACTGATACCACCACACGTTTTTGCCAGGCAGGTTGATTCCGCCCGGGCAAACCGATTGAAGACCGCGGTCGGCCGTTCGGGCCCCGCGAGACCAAGGAGAAAACATGGCCCCCCCCACCGTGACCCGCAGCCGCAAAAATCTCTGGATTACCCTGTTGTTCGCACTGGCCGTGTTGATTCCCAGCCTGTACGGATTCAGTGGTAAGTTCATCGAATTTGTCGCCGTGTTTCGCGGTGAATCCGACGGGCAGTTCGCTATCACCCCGATCGTCAACTACCTGCTGGCGACGCTGGGGTTCTTCTGTCTGTTTGGCTGGGCGATCATGCACGGGATGTTCAGTGACATCGAACGGCCCAAGCAGGTCTTCCTGGAACAGCAGGAATGGCTGGATCAGCAATTGCTCGCGGCCCAGACCGCCCCCTCAGCTCACCGCAACTCTGCCCCATGAGCGTCCCGCAAATCCATTGTGATTTTTGCGGTTTGCCGATTCCTGGTTCACTCGCACGGCAACCCGCGTCGTGCGCCCCTGCCCCCGCGCCCGTAGCGGCCGCGGGGCAGGCTCATCACGAGGCGATGGTTTCGACCGAGTCGTTGCAGGCAGAACCTCAGTTCTGCTGTTTCGGTTGCCAGTTTGCCGCGGCGGTCACCCGCGAAAAGGGTGACGCCGGCGCCATTCGCTGGACATTAATGCGACTCGGGCTGGCGATCTTCTTTTCGATGAACGTCATGGCGTTCAGCATGGCCTTGTGGACAGTCGATGTCTACGGCGAAGAGCCAACCGGTGCGCTGTCGTCTCCGCTTTTCGGTTTGTTCCGTTACTTGTGCCTGTTGTTTTCGTTTCCCGTGCTAATTCTGCTCGGGGAACCGCTGCTCGACAGCGCCTGGGCGGCGTTACGCCGCGGTTGGCTGTCCACCGATTTGCTGCTTTTGACCGGAACGGTCGCCGCGTTTGCCCTCTCGACCGTTTCGGTGTGTCGCGAGCGCGGTCCCATTTATTTTGAAGTCGCCTGTGTCATCCTGGTGATGGTGACGTTGGGACGCTGGTTCGAGGCGTCTGGGCGGTTGCGCGCGGGAGCGGCGCTGGATGAACTGCAAAAGCTGTTGCCCGAAACGGTGCGCGTTATCCGTGAAGGACTGGACGTCAATGTTCCCGCCGGTGAAGTCCGCCGAGGCGACCGGATTCGCCTGTTGCCCGGCGAGCGATTTCCGACCGATGGTGTACTCGAAGTAGGGCGGGCGTCTGTCGATCAGCAGATTCTGACCGGCGAAAGCCTGCCCGTCCTGCGTGGAACGGGCGAAAGCGTCTATGCCGGTACGTTGAACCTGGATGGCGCTCTCGTTGTGGAAGTCACGTCTGATCCGGGGGGCGGTTCGCTCGACCGCCTGATTGCCGCGGTGCGGGCCGCCCGCGAAACTCGGGGCTACTACCAGGAACTGGCTGACCGGATTTCTGGCTGGGTCTTTCCGGCTGTGGCCGTGGTGGCTCTGGGGACCTTTCTCTGGCACACCGCGCAGTCGGGGTTTGACCACGGGTTGACCTCTGCCTTGGCGGTGGTGCTGGTGTCGTGTCCGTGTGCCCTGGGTCTGGCGACGCCGCTGGCGGCGTGGACCGCACTGGGGGCCGCCGCACGTCGGCAGGTGTTGTTTCGCAGTGGTCAGGCGCTCGAACGTCTGGCCGGAATTCGCGCTGTGCGGTTCGACAAGACCGGTACCCTCACAACGGGCCAGGTGCAGGTGATCTCGTGCCTGACCGACGAGCGACTCGATTCACCGAATGGATTCCAACTGTTGGCCCGGGTGGAAGCGCTGACCCGTCGGTCGCTGCATCCGTTTTCCCGGGCGGTGCGCGAGTTCGTGGTGTCGCGGTGGGCCGGGCTGCCCCTGCCCGCGATGCACGTCGCGCCGTCTCTCGGGCAGATTGCGCGGGACACCGCGGGCGAGTACGAACTGACGGCCACCCACGAACCGATTTCGGGAATTCAGCAACTCTGCGGACGCGGCATGGTGGGGCAGGTTGCGTCTGGTACAGTGGCTGAGACCGTGTACCTCGGCAGTCGCCTGCTGATGGACGAGGCGCACCTCAAGATCCCGAAAGTTCTCGAAAACACCGTCACCGCCGGTGAAGTCCGGGGACATTCGCTGGTGTGCGTCGGCTGGCAGGGTAAAGTGCGTGCCGTGTTTCTGCTGGAAGAAGCGCTGCGCGAATCCACCGTCGCCACGATCTCGGAATGTCGACGGTTGGGCCTGGATGTCGGCGTGCTGACGGGAGATCACCAGGGTCGGGCCCGGCGATTGTCTCTCGAATTGGGGGTGCCCGTCGCCTGCGAGCTGTTGCCTGAGCAGAAGCTCGCGGAAATCAAAACGGTTCAGGCCACCCACGGCGCTGTGGCCATGGTGGGTGATGGAGTCAACGATGCTCCGGCGCTCGCCGCCAGCGACGTGGGGGTCGCGCTGGGGTGTGGCGCCGATGTATCGCGCGACGCCGCGGCGGTCTGTCTCTTGAGTGACGACCCGGCCCGCCTGGTCTGGGCCATTGGTTTTGCCCGAGATGCGGTCCGCGTGATGCGTCGGAATCTCTATTGGGCGTTTGCGTACAACTGTGTTGGTGTGGCATTGGCGGCGAGCGGCCATTTGAACCCCGCGCTCGCCGCGCTGTTGATGGTCGTCAGCAGTGTTCTCGTGGTCCGCAGTTCGCTGAGCCTGCAGGCCGTCGTGGATGAGACGAAGTCGAACGCGCTGGTCAGTCCAGTTGCCGAACCGACGATGTTGGCGCCGACCGAATCGGCCGGTGCCGCGGTGCCCAGTCTCAACGCTGAACTTTCGACGCTGACTTCTCACGGAGGCACCGGGGGCCAACGGGCCTTGTCGCTGGCCCCGCTGCATCCGCTGCCGCCGAGTCGGGGGGCCGAATGATGGAGTGGCCACTGATTTTTCTGGGCGGCTTTCTGGGGGCCTCGCATTGCGTGGGCATGTGCGGCGCATTCGCCGTCTCGATTGGTGTGGGGGCATCCAACGTCCGGCAGAACCTGCAGCGACAGGTGCTGTATACCCTGGGGCGCGTGTTCACGTATACGTTTGGCGGGGCGTTGGCCGGGATGGCTGGCATGAAACTGCAACGGGTGGCGATCTCGGCGTTCAATGCGCAGTCGCTCCTGGCTGTGATCGCGGGCATTCTGCTCATCGGCCAGGGGCTGCATTCCGCCGGTGTGTTTGCCCGCTTCCGCCCGCGGACCGCAGCGACCGGGTACTGCCCGGCGCGCGGGTTATTTGCTTCGTTTCTGACGGCTCCGGGTCTGGCGAATACCTTTTTCGCGGGGTTGCTGACCGGGTTTCTTCCCTGTGGCCTCGTGTATGCGTACCTGGTACTGGCCGCCGGGACCGGCAGCCTGGGGCAGGGAGCCGCCATCATGGCGCTGTTCGGGGCGGGGACCGCGCCCCTCATGATCCTCACGGGGGTCGGGGCGTCGCTGCTGTCGGTGGCGATGCGCGTCAAACTGCTGAGGTTGGCCGCGGCGTGCGTGGTCATTACCGGTTTGATTACCGTCGGGCGGGGCGTGGGTTGGGCCCGGCAATCAACATCTTCGGGGGCGCCGACCTGCCCGTTCTGTGCCGAGGAGAAGCCATGACCACGACTGCCTGCATTTTTCGAAACGACACACTCATTCACCATCCCGCCGCTGCAACCGGTTCGTCACGAACACGGTCCGCGGCGGAACATTCATAAACTCTCAGACGAAGAACATTCCATTTCGAAGGAGATTTGTCATGTCAGTTCCTGAAGCACGTAACCCGACCGAGGAAGGGCGTCATCACACTTATGTCGGCACGGCCATTCCGTGGTATGTCCGCCTGATGTGGGTCGGTTTCTGGGTGATGACCGCGTATTATGTACTGACGTTCCTGATTCCGGCGCTCAAGATCGAACTGGTGTCGCCCCCGTAAGGCTGCCTCGAGGATTCGCGTGGCACCTGTTTTGAGACATTCGCATCCGTGCGGATGACGCGGACGAAAAAATTGGTTGCCCGCTGTTTTCGCGAAACAGCACGATCCGCCACGTTTTCTGCCGGTTGGTCAGCGTGTCGCGATTCGCACAGATCACCCCGGTCGGGAGAGTCCCGGACGGGGATTTTTTTCAGAGAGAGTTCACCTCCCACACTGTTTGCGGCGTATATAATACGTATCATGAACACTCCTTCGACCGCTTCGGACTCCCGCGAATCGGCTGCGTCTGTCACGCCTCCACAGAACTCTCGACCGCCGCGACGTCGGCTGTCGATGTCGCTGATCAATTTCTGGCTCGATGCCTCGCTCCTGGTCACCATCGGCTTTATTGGCTGGGTCTCGGTGGTCATGCGGGTCGTCTTTCCCGCCCCCACACATTCCGAGGGCTGGACACTTTGGGGCATGTCCTTCGATCGCTGGCATGACCTGCAATTCGGGTCGATCTGCTTCTGCGCACTCGTGATCCTGCTGCACATCATGCTGCACTGGAACTGGGTTTGTAATGTGATCGCCGCGCAGGTGCTGCGCCTGAAATCGCGACCCGACGATGGCATGCAGACGGTCTACGGCGTGGCCACGATGATTGGTTTTCTGGGCCTGATTCTGGCTGGTCTGATTGCCGCCGTACTGACGGTGAAGTCTCCCTGACTGCTGTCTGACGGTGCCCAACTCTGAACGCCTGGCATGGCTGGCTGGACAACCGGGAGTTGATTTTTTCATTCCCTGGAATGGGGGAATTCAATTCCCGCCTTTCGTTCGCAGGCCAACCACCATCCGCCAAACAGACGATTAGCCGCCAGGAACCGCGAAGATCGGCAAGCTTCTTCTTCGAACAACACGACGGGGGCGAGTTCAGTCTGCCGCTCGTCGAAACTGGAACAACGGAAGGCGGGAATTGAATTCCCGCACTCCAGGAGGGGTGATCGTCCGACGTGATCCCATGTCCCGATCCGTCTGCCGGGAAATGAAACCGCTTCCCCGGATTCAAAACACGGGCCGCAACGCCCGGCCGGCCTTGAGACCTCTCCCGTGCCCGAAGTTCAAAAATCGGACACAATTTGCTGTAAATTGGGTGGCACCGCCCCTGCTGGTCCCACCCTCGTCGTCGAACCGGGAGCCGAAAGTGCGATTGATGCGATGTGACTTCCGATCATTCTGGCAGGTCCGACAAATGTGTCGCATCAGGCAAAGCGTCAGACTGTGAGACCGGCAGGATCGCCGGAATGGTCCGCGGTGGAATCGGGCTCGACCTCATGCGTAAGAATGCCATTCTCGACAAACTCCGCCAGTGCCTTCAGTGTTTCTTCCTCGGCTTGTTGGTCAGGCAGTAGTACAGCGAAGTATCCATTTCCGTGCCATTCGTGCGGATGTCGAAGACTAGACAGAATTGCGTGCACAGGTTCGTGGAGCGTCGCCGCGAGGCTGTGTTCGACGAAGCAGGCGCGGAGTGTGCGAAGACCAGAGTGCCGCAATACCGATGCAAATTGCAAATTCTCGGCGGGAGCGGAAATCAGATCACCAAAAGCAATCCCATAAGCGAAAAATGGCAGACAGCACACAACATACTTTCCAGGTGCGACCTCATCACAGCAAAGTTCCTCGGTCTTTCCCGGCATTCCGTTTGGCGTCAAATCGACACGCACAATCCGACGAATCTTGGGTTCACACGCAGGATGAAGATGGCGGACTGTAATCATGAAAAATGTTCGCTCGATTCACGCGACAGGCAGCTTGCAGTAAACTGCAGTGCGGTAAAATCTAATTACATGAGCATCAGGGGTTCTGTGGAGCATTAATCTGGGGACATCCGCCCAGTACAATCTCCCGGTCTCGACGCACCCGACAAGGTGCCTGACAAAGTGGGTGGCCCTACCCTTCCGGCGGTCGTTTATACCCAGCAGGTACACTTATCCCTCGGTCGAAGTGCGTATAATCCACCATGTTGATTTTCAACAAGTCTTCTGATGCCTAACCGTTCATTTCGTAAGATGCTTCCGCATGTATTGTGGGATGCGATGAGCGCGAGTTTGATGCCATACGGTTTCAAACTCAGGAAGAGCAAAGGGCATCTTGTACGCCGTTCAAATGGACGCATGGAAGTGTTCGGGCTGGTTATTATCGATTATCCTCCCACGTTTTTCGTCCGCCCATGGGCCGGAATTCGCTTCGCTGTTGTAGAGAAGCTGTTTCATCTGGTCTCGGGATTTAATCCTGAATATCAAGATGCAACCCGCACGGTCGGTGTTGACTTTTGGCGAATTCATGGGCAAATGGGCTTTGACATTCCACTACAGAATTCGGCGGACATAACCTCCGTCACAACCCGATTGCAGACGATATATCACGAGTATGCCGAGCCGTTCTTTGCGCAGTTCCGCACCCTGGCAGATGTCGATTTCGCCCTCAACTGCGAGCCCAGGCAGCGATGTGTTTATGGCGGGTTGCCTCATAACCGTTGTTTTCGCGGCACCATTATTGCCAAGCTTGTTGGACGAGAGAATTTCAATGAAATTGTAGCAGTCTATCGCACGTTTTTGCAGACATTCAACAATGGCCATTTTCTACCGTCATTTGAGATGCTTTTAGAGCCTCTGCGCGACATACATCCCAATGGGTTATTGTAGTCGCAGGGACGGCTCGCACCCTTTCAAAACCGCTGGAAGGTCACCTCTCCGTTGGCCTCTCCGAAGTGTTGCGCCGGGGAAGAAACGGCGGCGTGCGCTGGCGGTCTGACGTGCTCGGTGAACTGTTTGTCTTTCAACCTCGCGGAGAGGTCCAACGCATACACTCGCACGTCACAATGTCCATCGTGTCGTGTGAAATCGTCGCCCCGGTCGCGTTGGGGGCTGTCAGAGCCAGCACGAATCGGCGTGGCCAGTCTGCCCAGGTTGCCGCGGAAATTCCTGTTGGATGAATCCGAGCTGGGGATTGATCATTGTGTTCATCGGTGTGTCCGCCGGGCCTGCCTGTGCGGTACTGATCCGAGCTCGGGCGAATGTGTCGAGCACCGCCAACAGACCCTTCAAGAACGCCGGGCCTGGCTGGTTGGCTGGCTGGACCAACCGGGAGTTGATCTCTTCATTCCCTGGAGTGCGGGAATTCAATTCCCGCCTTTCCTTTGCAGGCCAACCACCGCCCGCCAAACAGACGATTAGCCGCCAGGAACCGCGAAGATCGGCAAGCTGATTCTTCGAACAACACGACGGGGGCGTGTTCAGTCTGCCGCTCGTTGAAACCGGAACAACGGAAGGCGGTAATTGAATTCCCGCACTCCAGGAGAATAACGGCGTGGCTTCGCGCCCCGTGTTGGCGAAATCAGCTTGTGGTTGGTAGTGACCACAGTCCCACTGCGCACAGTGCGGGCAGCGCCTCGCGGCACGCCTGGTCGGCGGTGCCGTCGCAGCCGATGACTCGTGACCACCGCAGTTCGGTGGCTCCCAAAGGCTGGCAGCGCTGCGCCGCATGGAGGTAAACCGACCAGTCGGCGTCCGAGGCGTCTCCGTGCCGTGCCGCAATGCGCTGCCGGATCGTCTCGGCATCCGCCTGGCACCACAGCAGCAGCGGCGGCACGCCCCACGACCAGGCTAGATCGAAGAACTGCCGTCGGCGCGGTTCGTCAATGAACGTGGCATCGACGAGCACCCGCTCGCCGGCAAACAGCCCGGCTGCAACGCGGCGCAGGCACTCGGCATAAGTCCGATTGGTGGCGTCCGCTGTGTACAGTCCCTCACCAACCGGCGCCTGGGCCGATTCGGTCGCGGTCAGGCCCGCCAGTTCTTTACGGACCACATCGGACCGAATGACCTGAAAACCGGTCCTGTCGGCCAGGTTGGCCGCGAGTGTCGATTTACCGGTCCCGGGCAGTCCCCCCACGAGCACCAGGCCCGCCCGTCGTTCCGGAACTTCCAAAGCGTTGAGCGCCAGCAGCCAGTGACCACGGCCGCGGACGAGGGCCTGGTCTTTGGCGGCTTGTGGTATCTCGGGTTCGGCCAGTTGCAGCCCATCGACTTTCCCGCGCACGGCTGCGCGGTAGGAAAGATAAAGTGGCAGCAGCGAACGGCCCGCGTCATCTCCGGCAGTTGTGAAATACTCCGCGACAAAGAGCTCGGCCAGATCGCGGCGGCCGTGAAATGCGAGATCCATGGCGAGAAACGCCATGTCGGCGACCGGGTCGGTGTACCGGAAGCGTTCGTTGAATTCGATGCAGTCCACAATCACCAGGTCGGCCGGTTCCGGCTCTTCCGGAAACAGATACACGTGATCCAGGTGCAGATCGCCATGGGTGTCACAGACCAGGCCGCGTTCCGCCCTCGCCTTGATCAACGACTCCCCCTGCTGCAAGGCGGCATCGGTCAAGAGGCACAGTCGGTCGCGGACGGTCCGACTGAGGGTTGTTCCCACCATCGGTTCCGCGACGAGGAAATTCTCGCGCAGATTGCGGGCGACGCATTCAAACCGGCCGAATGCAGAAATGTGCGCGCTGCGGGCGGCGGACTGGTGGAACCGGGCCAGCCGCGCCCCCAGACGTCGGACCTCGTCTTCCGAGATGTGGCCATCGGCGATCCGTTGTTCCAGCGTGGCCGCTTCGGGCAGTCGGCGCATTTTGACAGCCCAGTCGATTGTCTCTCCGGGGCCGGCCACGGTCACTTGCGATCCCGCGCGGGTGATCGGAACGACATCCAGATAAACGTGCGGCGCCAGTCGGCGATTGAGGCGGACCTCTTCTTCACAAAAGTGCCGGCGCAGGTCCAGCGTGCTGAAATCGAGAAACGACAGCCGCACTGGTTTTTTGACTTTGTAGACGAAGTTGCCGGCCAGAAACACGGCCGAGATGTGCGTCTGGCGGACTTCCACGACCGCCGGCCGGTCAGGATACGCGGCCGGATCGGACAACGCGGCGATCAGTAACGGAAGGTCCATGAGTGGACGTCAGCATACGCGAGGGCAGGGTGCGGCCCGGTGTGGGCCACACGGCTGCTTTCATTCTGACGTCCGCTCGTGGTTGTCGCCACTGTTCGGCCGGGTCACGCTCAGGCGGCTTCCGGCAGATGGATAATGATCTGCGGTTCGTCTTCCTGGTGCGACTTGTCGATGCCTTCGCGGATGAACGCGGCGCGAATGGCCGAGTTCAGGTCGTGCCGCAACTGGTTGTAGACGTCGCGATTCGCCAGATAGACGTGACACACAAACGTGAGTTTGTCGATCGCGAATTCATCCAGCAGCGCATGGGGTGCCGGGTCTTTCAGCACGTGCGGATGAGCCTTGGCAACATCCAGCAGGACCTGTTGGACCAGGTCGGGGGCACAGGTGTTGGGGATCGTGACGGTAAATGTCATACGCGTCGTGGAATCGGTCAACGTCCAGTTCATCACCTTGCCGCTGATGATATTCCGGTTGGGAACGATCGCTTCGCGCATGTCGCTGTCGGTGATCGTGGTGGCGCGGATGCGAATGCGGGTCACTTTGCCCGTGGTATCGCCAATGGTCACCAGGTCTCCCACGCGAATCGGGCGCTCGATCAACAGCAGCAGGCCCGAGGCGAAATTCGCGAAGATTTCCTGCAGGCCGAAACCCAGGCCCACGGTCATGGCGGCGACCAGCCATTGCACGTTTTGCCAGCCCACGCCGACACAGCCGAACGCCAGAGATATACCGCAGGCCGAGATCGCATATTGCGTGACGGCACTGATGGCATAACGGGCACCCGAATCCAGGTTCAGGTTCCGCAAAATACTGATCTCGATCAGCCCGGGCACATTCTTGGCCGCGAACGCCGTGATCAGGCCGACGACCGTGGCCGCCAGCAACTGTCCCAGGCTGAGTGTGTAAGCGACGGTGGTCAGGTCGGCGGTCGCTGTGGCGTCCGGTTTCTCGGTAATCGAGAACGGATGCGGCCAGAGTTGCACCGTATCCAGGATTTCCAAAGCGGGGTAGAGTTCGACCCACACGACCGAGCAACCAAACAGGAAGGCCGCGCACACCAGCATGCCCACCAGTTTGTGCATTTGGACATTGATATCAGCGAGGCGGACGGTCGGTTCGGCCAGCGAGAATTCGCCACGGCGTTCGTTCGGAGCCCGCGAGCGGTCTTCGGCGGCACGAATCTCGCGGGTCCGTTTGCGGGCCAGGTCGCGGTAGGCCAAGAGCAGCCAGCGGAGCAAGGTGGCGTGCAGCACGAAGGCTCCGCCAATCAGCCAACTGGTGGCGAGCACCCGCTGCGCCAGTTGCACGGCGGTGTAGTAGTAACCCACCAGCGCCAGAACCGCGAGGAGACCGGGAACGGCAAACGACGCGACCTGGCACAGACGGCACAGGCGCAGCCACCAGTGGTCCACCCGTCCCGACATTTTCTCGAGGGTCAATTGTTTCGACAAACCCTGGGGAGCATGCCAGACGGCATGGGCACAGGCGATGAATAACGCCTGCAGACCCAGGAAGGCGGTCCGTCCCACAGAATTCTTAATGGCTTCGTCAGGTTGTGATTCGGTGACCAGCACGATCAAGGTGAGCGGCAGACCGACGACGGTCAGCCACCACATGCTCTTGCGGATGGCATCGAGCGGGCCTTTAGGCCAGCCGAAGTGCGATTCGCCCAGGCCCAGGCTGCGGCACATGTGCCGGGTCAGGTTGATCGTCGCCAGGAAAAACGCCCCGCCCTGCAGGCCATGCGCCATGGCGATGACAAACTCATTTCGGCCGGCGGTCTGTCCCAGGCGCCAGCCAATTAGCCACATCAGGCCCGGGCTGATGACCGACAGCATGAAGGTCGAGAAAAACG